>JBMSJG010000007.1:0-19224 GCA_049418645.1 Burkholderiaceae bacterium
GCCCGCACCCAGTTCTTTGTGGAGTGGATGGCACTGGACATCATTCGCGACAGCGAAGGCGCCTGCGTGGGTGTGGTCGCCCTCGAGATGGAAACCGGCGAGGTCATGATCCTGGAGGCCAAGACCACGGTCTTTGCAACCGGCGGTGCTGGCCGTATCTGGGCTGCCTCGACCAACGCCTTCATCAACACAGGCGACGGCATGGGCATGGCAGCTCGCGCTGGCATCCCACTCGAGGACATGGAGTTCTGGCAGTTCCACCCAACGGGTGTGGCCGGTGCCGGTGTCTTGATCACCGAGGGCGTGCGAGGCGAGGGCGGCATTCTGCTCAACTGCAACGGCGAGCGATTCATGGAGCGCTATGCGCCCACGCTCAAGGACCTGGCCCCGCGTGACTTTGTCTCGCGGTCCATGGACCAGGAGATCAAAGAAGGCCGTGGCTGTGGCCCCAACAAAGACCACGTGCTGCTCAAGCTCGATCACCTGGGTGCAGACAAGATCCTCAAGAAACTGCCCTCCATCCGTGAGATCGCGCTCAAGTTCGCCAACGTCGATCCGATCAAAGAGCCCATTCCTGTAGTTCCCACCATTCATTACCAGATGGGTGGCATTCCAACCAACGTCCACGGCCAGGTCCTGACCACCACCAACGGTCAGAACCAGGTCGTACCAGGCCTCTACGCCATCGGCGAGTGCGCCTGCGTCTCGGTGCACGGCGCCAACCGCCTGGGCACCAACTCGCTGCTCGACCTGGTGGTCTTTGGTCGTGCGGCCGGTAACCACATTGTCGGCACCAACCTGAAGTCTCAGGAGCACCGTGACCTGCCCGCCAACGGCGCAGACGTCTCGCTGTCTCGTCTGGCCAAGATCGACGCCTCGAGCAAAGGCGAGCGGGTTCAAGACGTCGCAAACGACATTCGCAACACCATGCAGACCTACTGCGGCGTGTTCCGGACCGAAGAGCTGCTCAGCCAGGGCGTGTCCAAGATCATGGAGCTGGCCGCCCGCGCGGACAACATCTACATCACCGACAAGTCCCAGGTCTTCAACACCGCTCGTGTGGAGGCACTGGAGCTGGCCAACCTGGTGGAGACGGCCAAGGCCACCATCGTGTCGGCTCAGGCTCGTAAGGAAAGCCGTGGCGCCCATGCCCACCGCGACTTCCCCGAGCGCGACGACGCCAACTGGATGAAGCACACGCTCTGGTACTCAGAGGGCAATCGACTCGACTACAAGGCCGTGAACCTCAAGCCGCTCACGGTTGAGTCCTTCCAGCCCAAAAAGCGCACCTTCTAAGCCCAATTGCAGAGGACATCGATATGACGACCCGCACCGTACGCTTTTCGATCTACCGCTACGATCCAGACAAGGATGCCAAGCCCTACATGCAAGACCTGACGGTCGAGCTGCAGCCCACTGACAAGATGCTCTTGGATGCCCTGATGCGCATCAAGTCGGACTTTGATGATTCCGTGGCCTTCCGCCGCTCCTGCCGTGAGGGGGTCTGTGGCTCTGATGCCATGAACATCAACGGCAAAAACGGCCTGGCCTGCATCACCAACCTGCGCGACCTGAAAGAGCCGATTGTCCTGAAGCCGCTGCCCGGTCTGCCCGTGGTGCGCGACCTGATCGTGGACATGACCCAGTTCTTCAAGCAGTACCACTCGATCAAGCCCTTCCTGATCAACGAGACCCCACCGCCCGAGAAAGAGCGTCTGCAGTCGCCCGAAGAGCGCGAGGAACTCGATGGTCTGTACGAGTGCGTGCTGTGTGCCTGCTGCTCGACCAGCTGCCCGTCTTTCTGGTGGAACCCCGACAAGTTCGTCGGTCCCGCTGGACTGCTACAGGCCTATCGGTTTATCGCCGACAGCCGCGACCAGGCCACCAGTGAGCGTCTGGACAACCTGGAAGATCCCTACCGTCTGTTCCGTTGCCACACCATCATGAACTGCGTCGATGTCTGCCCCAAGGGCCTCAACCCCACCAAGGCCATCGGCAAGATCAAGGAGTTGATGGTCCGCCGGGCCGTCTAAGCCAAGACCATGCAGCCCGATCCGTTTGCCGCCCTTGCCACGGCAGACCTTGCTCCCGAAGACGTCATTCGTCGTCTTCGGTGGCGAGCCCGGCGCGGTCTGCTGGAAAACGACCTGATCATCGAGCGGTTTTTTCAGAAGCACCAAGACAGCCTGACCCAAGACGACCACGACGGCTTGGCCCAATTGCTGGACCTAACCGACAACGACCTCATGGACTTGCTCTTGGCTCGAGTGGAGCCGCCGGGCGATCTCAACACGCCCGAAGTCCGCGGGGTCCTCTCCAAACTCCAACAGGTCTAGCCCCCAATAACTTATTCAAAAAGCCAGGAAGGAAGCAGCGTATGACCACGCAACACAAAGCCACCATGTCGTTTACCGACGGCACCCCTTCGATTGACTTCCCGATCATGTCGGGCACCGTGGGTCCCGATGTCATCGACATCCGCAAGCTCTACGCCCAGACCGGCAAGTTCACCTATGACACCGGCTTCATGTCGACTGCCTCGTGCGAGTCCACCGTGACCTACATCGACGGTGATAAGGGCCAGCTGATGTATCGCGGTTACCCCATCGAGCAGCTCGCCACCCACTGTGAGTTCCTGGAAGTCTGCTACCTGCTGTACTACGGTGAGCTGCCCAGTGCCTCGCAGTACGAGGAGTTCAAGAGCCTGGTCATGCACCACACCATGGTCCACGAGGCCATGCAGTTTGCGGTTCGTGGCTTCCGTCGGGATGCCCACCCCATGGCAGTGCTCACCGGCCTGACCGGTGGCATGGCAGCGTTCTACCCAGACAGCATGGACATCAACTCGCCCGAGCAGCAGGACATCTCGTTTATTCGCCTGATTGCCAAGATGCCCACCATGGTGGCCATGGCCTACAAGTACTCCATCGGCCAGCCCTACATGTACCCCCAGAACAACATGTCGTATGCAGCCAACTTCATGCACATGATGTTTGGCACGCCCTGCGAGAAGTACGAGCCCAACCCCGTGTTGGTCCGTGCCATGGATCGCATCTTTACCCTGCATGCCGACCACGAGCAGAACGCCTCGACCTCGACGGTGCGCCTGTGCGGCTCCTCGGGGACCAGCCCGTTCTCGGCCGTGGCCGCCGGCGTGGCCTGCCTGTGGGGTCCTGCCCACGGTGGCGCCAACCAGGCCTGCCTGGAAATGCTCGAGCAGATTCAGGCCGAGGGCGGTGTCGCCAAGGTCGGTGAGTACATGGAGCGCGTCAAGGACAAGAACTCGGGCGCCCGCCTGATGGGCTTTGGCCATCGCGTCTACAAGAACTTCGATCCCCGCGCCAAGCTCATGCAAGAGACCTGCAAAGAGGTGCTGCAGGAGCTGGGCCTGGAAAACGACCCCATCTTCAAGCTGGCCATGAAGCTCGAGAAGATCGCCCTGGAAGACGACTACTTTGTGCAGCGCAAGCTCTACCCGAACGTCGACTTCTATTCGGGCATTGTCCAGCGCGCCCTGGGCATCCCCGTTTCCATGTTCACCTGCGTCTTTGCCCTGGCCAGAACCATTGGCTGGGTGACGCACTGGAAAGAGATGATCACCGATCCGGAGTACAAGATCGGTCGTCCCCGTCAGCTGTACACGGGGCACACCGGCCGGGACGTTGTGCCCATGGCCAAGCGGTAAGCAGCAGAAGCAAAGGGGGCGTAGACCCCCTTGTTTTTTTGGAGCAACGCACGAGGAGGGGTTCCACTGGATGGAACGAGGTGGTACATTTCAACCACTTAGCAATCTACAAGGGCAGCGTCGCAGCCTGCGTAGAAGGGATTCCCTGCATCGTTTTCGGCCATCGGCCATGAAAGGTGAAGCAACATGATGAAGAGCTTTGCGCTCAACAGCTACCTATTTGGTAGCAATGCCCCGTACGTAGAAGAGCTCTACGAGGCCTACCTAGACAACCCCGGTTCGGTATCTGACAAGTGGCGCGCCTATTTCGATAGCCTGCAGCTCGTACCCGCGGCCGATGGCAGTCCCGACGCCCGTGACCAGGCCCATGCCCCAGTCGTCGAGTCGTTTGCCCAGCGGGCCAAGCACAATCAGTTTCTCCCCAGGGTCGCCGAGCGCGACCTTTCTGTTGCCAGAAAGCAGGTCCACGTCCAGTCGATCATTGCGGCCTATCGCAACCTGGGCAACAAGTGGGCCGACCTAGATCCCCTGCGTCTGCGCGAGCGTCCAGCCATCCCCGACCTCGAGCCGACCTTTTACGATTTTTCAGAAGCCGACCTGGACACCGCCTTCCGGGCGGACAACCTGTATTTTGGGTCCGAGCAGATGAGCCTGCGCGACATGATCGCAGCCCTGCGCGAGACCTACTGCGGCAAGATCGGCGCCGAGTTCATGTACATCTCGGACCCGGTGGCCAGACGCTGGATCATGGAGCGACTCGAATCCACCCGCACCAATCCGGACTTTGGCCCCCAGAAAAAGAAATCCATCCTGCAGAACCTGACCGCGGCCGAGGGCCTGGAGCGTTTCCTGCACACCAAGTACGTTGGCCAGAAGCGCTTCTCGCTGGAGGGTGGTGAATCCTTCATCGCCTCCATGGACGAGATCATTCAGAAGGCCGGTGAGGCTGGCGTCGAAGAGGTCGTGATCGGCATGGCCCACCGCGGTCGATTGAACGTGCTGGTCAACACCCTGGGCAAGATGCCTGCCGACCTGTTTGCCGAATTTGAGGGCAAGCATGCCGATGACCTGCCGGCTGGTGACGTCAAATACCACCAGGGCTTCTCCAGCGATGTCACCACACCCGGCGGACCGGTTCACCTGTCGCTGTCCTTTAACCCGTCTCACCTGGAGATCGTCAACCCCGTGGTCGAGGGCTCGGTTCGGGCCCGTCAAGACCGCCGCGGTGACACCGATGGCGACAAGATTCTGCCGATTCTGGTCCACGGCGACGCGGCCTTTGCCGGCCAGGGCGTGATCATGGAGACCCTGAACCTGGCCCAGACCCGTGGCTACCGAACGGGCGGCACGGTTCACCTGGTCATCAACAACCAGATTGGCTTTACCACCTCCGACCCTCGCGACACCCGCTCCACGCTGTATTGCACGGACGTGGTCAAGTCCATCGAGGCCCCGGTCTTTCACGTCAACGGAGACGACCCCGAGGCCGTGATTTTTGTGACGCAGTTGGCCGTGGACTACCGCATGACCTTTGGCAAGGACGTGGTCATTGACCTGGTCTGCTTCCGCAAACTGGGTCACAACGAGCAAGACACCCCGTCGCTGACCCAGCCCATGATGTACCGCGCGGTCGGCGCCCACCCGGGCACCCGCAAGCTCTATGCCGACAAGCTGGTGGCCCAGGGCGTGCTCCAAGAAAACGAGCCCGATGAGATGGTCAAGGCCTACCGGGCCGCCATGGAAGAGGGACGCCACACCCGCGAACCCGTGCTCACCAACTACAAGAGCAAGTTCGCAGTGGACTGGGCCCCGTTCCTGGACAAGAAGTGGACCGACGATGCCGACACGGCTGTGCCTGCCAGCGAGCTGGGCCGCCTGGCCGAGCGCATCACCACCATTCCCGATGGCTTCACCCTGCACCCGCTGGTCGAGAAGGTGGTCAACGACCGCCGGGCCATGGGACGTGGTGAGATGAACGTGGACTGGGGCATGGGCGAACACCTGGCCTATGCCTCCTTGGTCTCCAGTGGCTATGCCGTTCGCCTGTCCGGTCAGGACTGCGGCCGCGGCACCTTTACCCACCGCCATGCCGTCTTGCACGACCAGAAACGCCAACGCACTGACGCGGGCACCTATGTCCCCCTGGAGCACATTGCACCCGGACAGGCTCCCTTCACCGTCATTGACTCGGTGCTCTCCGAAGAAGCCGTGCTGGGCTTTGAGTATGGCTACTCCGCCGCCGATCCCCACACCCTGGTGATCTGGGAGGCCCAGTTTGGTGACTTTGCCAACGGCGCCCAGGTGGTCATCGACCAGTTCATCGCCTCGGGCGAGGTGAAGTGGGGCCGTCAGAGCGGCCTGACCCTCTTCCTGCCCCATGGCCACGAAGGGCAGGGGCCTGAGCACTCCTCGGCCCGCCCCGAGCGCTTCCTGCAGCTCTGTGCGGACATGAACATGCAGCTCTGCCAGCCCACCACGGCCGGCCAGATCTTCCACCTGCTGCGTCGTCAGATGATTCGCCAGTTCCGCAAACCCTTGGTGGTCTTCACGCCCAAGTCATTGCTGCGAAACAAAGAGGCCGCCTCGCCACTCGAGGTGCTGGCCAAGGGCAAGTTCCAGACGGTGATCGGCGAGACCGACACCAGCATCGATGCCAAGAAGGTCAAGCGCATGCTGGTCTGCTCGGGCAAGGTCTATTACGACCTGGTCGCCCAGCGCAAAGAGCGCAGCCGTGACGACGTGGCCATTGTGCGCGTGGAGCAGGTCTATCCCTTCCCGCACAAGGTCTTTGGCGCAGAGGTCAAGAAATACGCCAACTTGAACGAGATCGTCTGGGTGCAGGACGAGCCGCAGAACCAGGGCTTCTGGTTCCAGGTTCAGCACAACCTGCGTGAGCACATGACCGAGGGCATGAAGCTGGGCTATGCGGGCCGTCCCGCCTCGGCCTCGCCAGCGGCCGGCTACTACGAGAAGTTCCTGGCACGCCAGAAAGAGCTGCTCGAGAACGCCTTTGCCAAGCTGAAACACGCCCAGGTCATCTAACCAGATCCGTCACGACAACGTCCAGAATCTAGAAAGCCCACTTCATCATGTCTATCAAAGAAGTCAAAGTTCCCCAGCTCTCCGAGTCCGTGGCCGAGGCCACCCTGCTGCAATGGAAAAAGCAGCCTGGTCAGGCCGTCGCAGCCGACGAAATCCTGATCGAGATCGAGACCGACAAGGTCGTGCTTGAAGTCCCCGCGCCTGCGGCCGGGGTGCTGACCGAGATCATCAAGGGCGACGGCTCGACCGTGGTCTCCGATGAACTGATCGCCAAGATCGACACCGAGGCCAAGGCCGGTGCTGCTGCGCCCGCCGCAGCCGCATCTGCTGCACCAGCCCAGGCCGCGCCAGCCGCTGCTCCCGCTGCTGCAGCCCAGAAGACCACCGGCACCGTGGCCATGCCATCGGCGGCCAAGCTCATGGCCGAGACCGGCGTCTCCGTGTCGCAAGGCACCGGCAAGGACGGTCGCGTCACCAAGGGTGATGTCATTGCAGCGGCCAGCGCGCCCAAGGCCCCTTTAGCCAGCAGCCTGCCTGCTGCACCCAGCGCCGCCAGCAGCCTGCCTGCCGTTCCTGTCAACCTGGGGCCCGAGGCCATGCTCGAGGGTCGCCCCGAGCAGCGCGTGCCCATGAGCCGACTGCGGGCCCGTGTAGCAGAGCGTCTGCTGCAGTCCCAAGCGACCAACGCCATTTTGACCACCTTCAACGAGGTCAACATGGCGCCGCTGATGGCCATGCGCAAGCAGTATGTGGAGCGGTTTGAGAAGGAGCACGGCGTCAAGCTGGGCTTCATGTCCTTCTTTGTGAAGGCCGCTGTGGCCGCCCTGAAGAAATACCCCGTGCTCAACGCCTCGGTCGATGGCAATGACATCGTCTACCACGGCTACTTTGACATCGGCATTGCCGTTGGCTCGCCCCGTGGACTGGTGGTGCCCATCATCCGCAACGCCGACCAGCTGACCTTTGCCGAGATCGAAAAGACGATTGCCGACTTTGGCGTTCGCGCTCGCGAGGGCAAGATCATGCTCGAAGAACTCACCGGCGGTACCTTCTCGATCTCCAACGGTGGCGTCTTTGGCTCCATGCTCTCCACGCCCATCATCAACCCGCCCCAGTCGGCCATTCTGGGCATTCATGCCACCAAAGACCGTGCGGTGGTCGAAAACGGTCAGGTGGTGGTGCGTCCCATCAACTACCTGGCCATGTCCTATGACCACCGCATCATTGACGGCCGCGAGGCTGTCTTGGGTCTGGTGACCATGAAAGAGGCGCTCGAGGATCCTGCTCGCCTGCTGCTCGAAGTCTAAGGAGAGGCGACCATGTCCAAAGAGCAAGCACAGTCATTTGACGTCGTCGTCATTGGGGCCGGCCCAGCCGGCTACATCGCCGCCATTCGCGCAGCACAGCTGGGACTCTCCACTGCCTGCGTCGAGAAGTGGGTCAACCCGGCCGGTGAGGCCGTCTTGGGTGGCACCTGCCTGAACGTCGGCTGCATTCCGTCCAAGGCCCTGCTGGCCTCAAGCGAGGAATTCGAGAAGATCACCCACCATGCCGATGTCCACGGCATCTCGGTCAAGGGCGCCAGCATCGATGTGCCCAAGATGATCGGTCGCAAGGACGCCATCGTCTCCAAGATGACCAAGGGCATTGAGTTCTTGTTCAAGAAGAACAAGATCACCTGGCTCAAGGGCCACGCCAGCCTGACCGGCGAGGCCGGTGGACTGGTCAGCCTGGAAGTGACTGCTGGCAAGACCAGCCAGGCCGTCACCGCCAAGAACCTGATCATCGCCACGGGTTCCAAGGCCCGTCATCTGCCCGGCATTCCCGTTGACAACCAGCTGGTCTGCGACAACGAGGGCGCCCTGAACTTTGATGTCGTGCCCAAGAAGCTGGGTGTGATTGGTGCAGGCGTGATTGGCCTGGAGCTGGGTTCGGTCTGGCGTCGTCTGGGTGCCGAGGTGACGGTGCTCGAGGCCATGCCTGGGTTCCTGACCGCCTGTGACGAGGCCGTGGCCAAAGAGGCCCACAAGCTCTTCACCAAGCAAGGCCTGAACATTCAGACCGGTGTGAAAATCGGCGAGGTGAAGACCAGTGCCAAGGGCGTCAAGGTGGCCTACACCGATGCGGCTGGTGCCGCCCAGTCTCTGGACTGCGATCGCCTGATCGTCTCGGTGGGCCGTGTGCCCAACACCGAGAACCTGAACCTAAAGGCCATTGGCCTGGCCACCGACGAGCGTGGCTTTATTCCGGTGGACGACCACTGCCGCACCAGCAAGCCCAATGTCTATGCCATTGGCGATGTGGTCCGCGGTCCCATGCTGGCCCACAAGGGTGAAGACGAGGGCGTCATGGTGGCCGAGCTGATCGCCGGTCAGAAGCCCCACATCGACTACAACTGCATCCCCTGGGTCATTTACACCTCGCCCGAGATCGCCTGGGTTGGTCAGACCGAGCAGCAGCTCAAGGCAGCGGGTCGGGCTTACAAATCCGGGCAGTTCCCCTTTGCCGCCAACGGCCGGGCCCTGGGCATGGATGCAGCCGATGGCTTCGTCAAGGTCCTGGCCGATGCCACCACCGACGAGATCCTGGGCGTGCACATCGTGGCCGCCAGTGCCTCGGATCTGATCGCCGAGGCCGCCGTGGCCATGGAGTTCAAGGCAGCAGCCGAAGACATTGCCCGCATCTGCCATCCGCACCCGTCCATGTCTGAGGTCATGCGTGAGGCTGCGCTGGCCACAGACAAGCGCGCCCTGAACATGTAAGGGCGACAGACTTGCGATCCGTTGCGCAGGTCTATCAGGCCGAACTGACGGCCAAAGGTTTTCAGGCCGATCCGGGGCAACTCGTCGGCCTGAATGCCTTGGAGCGCTGTGCCGACGAGTGGGCCAACTACAAGGCCCGCCGAGGTGGTCGTCTAGCCCGAGTCCTCATTCATCCACCCTTGCCACGCGGGGTCTACCTGTGGGGCGGGGTGGGGCGTGGCAAGAGCTTTCTGATGGACTGCTTTTATCAGGCCGTGCCCATTGAGCGAAAGCTGCGGGTTCACTTTCACGAGTTCATGCGGGCCACCCACCGCGAGATGCATGACCTGCGGGGGACCGAGGATCCTCTGCACGAGGTCGCCATTCGGGTCGCCCGTCGATACCGGCTGATCTGCTTTGACGAATTCCACATCTCGGACATTGCCGACGCCATGATTCTGGAGCGCCTGCTGCAGGCGCTGATCCAGGCCCGGGTGGGCTTTGTCATGACCTCCAATTACCCGCCAGATGGCCTGTATCCGGATGGCCTGCACCGAGACCGCTTGCTGCCGGCCATTGACCTGCTCAACACCCACCTGGAGGTCGTCGAACTGGCCTCCCAGACCGACCACCGGCGGCGTTCGACCGAGCACGATGCCGAGGCCGAGATCGGGCTCTACCAGACGCCACTCTCCGTCAAGGCCGAGAACAACCTGTTTCGGCTTTTTGAGCGCTTTGCCGATGGCCCCATGGTGGACCAGCCAAGACTGATCATCGAGGCCCGCGAGATTCCGGCCAAGTGGCAGGCGGGTGGCGCCATCTGGTTTGACTTTGCCGTGCTCTGCGGAGGCCCAAGGTCTCAGAACGACTACCTGGAACTGGCCCACCAGTTCCACACCGTGGTGCTCTCGGGGGTGCCTGCCATGTCCGTGGCCCAGTCCTCGGAGGCCAGGCGGTTTACCTGGCTGGTCGACATCCTGTACGACCACAACACCCGCTTGGTGCTGAGTGCCGAGACCCAGCCGGACAGCCTCTACACCACCGGCGTGCTGGCCAATGAGTTCCAGCGCACGGCCAGTCGCCTGACCGAGATGCAGACCTCGGTTTACCTGCAAAAAGTAAGGCGTCAGACCGTAGAGTCCATTCGCTAGTGGATAATGGCGGCATGATGGTTCGCCGCCTCCTAACGTCTCTGCCCGCGTCTCTACACACGACTCTGCCAGCCAGCCTGGCCTTGGCCCTGTTTGTCAGCATCGGGGTCCAGCCGGCCCAGGCCGCCGTCCTGAACGACAGCGAGCAGGCCATCGTGGATCGGGCCAACCAGGCCTTGGCCGAGATCGAGAAGCAGCGCAAGGCTCTCTACCAGGCGTCCAGTCAGCAGGAACAGGTCTGCCTGAAGAAGTTCATCTCGGCACCCTGCCTGGAGGAGTTGCGCCAGTCTCATGCGGCGGCCTCTCGCGACCTGGATCTGGCCGCTGAGGGTCTAAAGGAACAGATTCGTGAGGCCCAGGCCAGCGCCCGGGCCCGTGCTCGGGGGGTCCAGCGTGCCCCTTAGCAAAGACATTCGCACCGTCCAGATGCGCATCCTGGAGCTAGAGGCCGAGCACCGCGAGTTGGACCAGGTGATCGAGGAGATCACCGCCTCGGTGGTGGTCGATGAGTTGGCCATTCGGCGCCTCAAAAAGCGCAAGCTGCAGATCAAAGACCAGATGGCCTTGCTCTCTGCGCAACTCAACCCAAACGAGCCGGCCTAGTTGACCGTCGGTGTGAGCGCACCAGGCCCAATCGATGACTGGTTGGGGCCATCGGGCCGCCTGCAGCAGGCCATCGAGGGCTTTCGGGTGAGAGCGGGACAGCTGGTGCTGGCCAAGGCCGTCGACGAGGCCATTCGCGACAAGCACAACCTGGTGGCCGAGGCCGGCACGGGCATTGGCAAGACCTTTGCCTATCTGACGCCGATCATTCTGGCCGGTGAAAAGGCCATCGTCAGCACGGCCAGTAAGACCCTACAGGACCAGCTCTTTAGCCGTGACATTCCCAGGCTGATCGAGGCCATGGGCCTGCCCCTGCAGGTGGCTCGCCTGAAGGGCAGGGCCAACTATTTGTGCTGGTACCGACTGGAAAAGGCCAAGGCCGAAGGACGACTGGCCAGCCCCCTGGAGGTCGAGCAGCTTCGGGCCATCAGCCAGTTCGCAGGCCTGACCAACGACGGCGACATTGGTGGCTGTGAGTCGGTGCCCGAGAGTGCGGCCATCTGGCCACTGGTCACCTCGACCACCGACAACTGTCTGGGCTCATCCTGCCCCGACTACAGCCGCTGCCATGTGGTGGCAGCTCGTCAAAAGGCCCATGCGGCCGACCTGGTGGTGGTCAATCACCACCTGCTCTGTGCAGACCTGTCGCTCGACCACAGCTACGAGGCCCAGCTGCTGCCCAGGGTAGGGGTCATGGTGATCGACGAGGCCCATGCCTTTGCCGACATCGCCACCCAGTTCTTTGGTGCCAATCTCTCCACCCAGACCCTAGCGGGTTTTGGTCGAGAACTGCTGGCCGCCGGACTGGTGCATGCCCGCGATGGCGCCGACTGGGCGGGGCTCAACGGCCGACTGGAGCTGGCCATCTCGACCATTCGTCAGGCCTTTGCAGACCAGGCCACGCCCAACACCGCGAGCAAGGCCCCGAGCGGTGGCGTTGATCGTTTCCGATGGACCGACTTGTCGATGCGACAGTTGGAGCAATGCCAACTGGCCCTGGCGGAACTAGACCAGACCCTGGCCACCATTCAGACCTCTCTGACGCCAAACCTGGGTCGTCATCCAGAGCTCGATCGCCTCTACGACCGGGTGGACCTGATCAAAGACAGCCTGCGCCAATGCCAGCCACCAAGCCTGGGCCCGGGTGCAGGTGACTCGACCCAGGATGGCGTCTTCTGGATTGAGCGCCACCGGCATGGGCTGTCCATGCACTGGGCGCCGCTGGCGGTGGGTGATCAGTTGGCACCTTACTTCTCGACGCCCTCGACGGCCTGGATCATGGTCTCGGCCACCCTGGCCACCGCTGGCAACAACTTTGACTACTTCATGCAGCAGACCGGGATCCGGGCGGAGCAGGCCTTGACCGTGGAGAGCCCCTTTGACTATGCCCAGCAGGGCCTGTTGTGGGTGCCAGAGGTTCTGCCAGATCCCAAGTCGCCAGAGTTGATGCGTCAGCTGCTGCAGGACCAAGACCTGCGGGCGGTGATTCGTCGCTGTCCTGGTGGGATCTTTATGCTCTGCACCAGCCATCGGGCCGTTCGTCAGGCCAAGGCGGTCCTGGAAGAAGAACCCGAGGCCTTTGGAAGCCGACTGCTGCTGGTGCAGGGGGATGCCTCGCGGGATGCCTTGCTCAATCAATTTCGACAGGCCGGTCAGGCGATTCTGGTGGGCAGTGCCAGCTTCTGGGAGGGTGTGGATGTGCCGGGCCAGGCCCTGTCCATGGTGCTGATCGACAAGCTGCCCTTTGGCACACCGGACGATCCGATTCTGGAGTCTCGCATCGCGGCCTGCAAGGCCGAGCAGGGCGATGCCTTTATGAACATTCAGTGGCCAGAGGCGACGCTGGCACTCAAGCAGGGGGTGGGGCGGCTGATTCGAACCGAGACCGACCACGGCCTGCTGGTGATTGGTGACAAACGACTGGCGGAGACCGGCTATGGCCGGCGCATGCTCAGAAGCCTGCCGCCCTTTACCAGAACGCGATCAGCGCAGCAGGCTCGGGATTTTTTCCCAGACCTTGAGGCTTGACCACAGGCTCTCTTCATTCGGCCTGACCGAGGCCTGAAGGCCCATGCGCTCCTTGGGCTGGTAGCCATGCTTGAGGTACAGGCTCTTGGGGTAGTTGGTCGTGAGCACCCGTTTGGTGTCCTCGGCCAGCTGATCGAGCTTGAGCTGCTGGTAGCCATAGATCATCTGGGCCAGGGCCTCCTCGACCGCAGGGGCATCCTGGTATTGATTGATCACCTGCTGGGCGCGGTTGACCCCTGCCAGAAAGGCGCCGCGGCGGAGGTAATAGCGGGCCACGTGAACGTCATTCTGGGCCAGCACGTTGATCAGGAATTGCAGACGCGCTGCGCTGTCAGCGGCATAGCGGCTGTCGGGAAACCGGGTCACCAGCTCTTTGAAGGTGTCAAAGGCCACGCGGGCCGCCTTGGGGTCGCGCTCGGCCATGTCCTCGCCGCTGACCGAGGTGAACAGGCTGGCCCGATCGTTAAAGTTGATCAGGCCCTTGAGATAGAGGACATAGTCCACGCTCTCGTGGTTGGGGTAGAGCCGCAGAAAGCGCTCGACCGCGGCCAGGGCCAGGGCGGGCTCGCCTTCTTTCCAGTGGGCGTAGGCGGTGTCGATCTGGGCCTGCTGGGCATAGCGGCCAAAGGGGTAACGTGACTCCAGCTTCTGCAACAGGATGAGGCCTTGGGCCCAGTTGCCAGCGGCCATCTCGTCCTTGGCCTCTGCATAGAGGCGATCCGCTGTCCAGTTGAGCGTCTGGTCTTGGCTGGCTGGGTCGACTGCACAGCCGGTGAGCCCGAGGCTGATGCCCAGCAGGGTGACGGTCAGCAGGCGGGCACTGCGGCGCAAGAGGCCAGCAAAAAGCAGGGACAATAGAGTCATGCAGGATTCAAACCTCGAGGAAGATGTCTCTGATTATAGCCAGCCGGTGCGCTTTGTCGTCCCTACAGAGCACCAAGGCGAGCGGCTGGATCGCTTTCTGTCGGTCTGCCTGCCAGAGCATTCCAGGGCCCGTCTGCAGAAGTGGGTGGAGCAGGGCTTTGTCACCCTGGCCGATCGCAGCCTGCGACCCAGCACCACGCTAAAAACCGGTGATGTCGTCGAGGTCTTGGCACCACCGCCTGAGCCCGAGGGCGACTGGCAGGCCGAGCCGGTGGACTTTGAGGTGGTTCACGACGAAGCCAGTTTTCTGGTGGTCAACAAGCCCGCCGGTCTGGTGGTGCATCCCGCTGCAGGCCATGCCAGCGGCACCTTGCTCAATGGCCTGCTGCATCTTCACCCGGAGCTGGTCCAGCTGCCCCGGGCCGGCATCGTTCACCGACTCGATCGCGACACGACTGGCCTGATGGTGGTCGCCAAGACCGCCGAGGCCCAGACCTCGCTGGTTCGCCAGCTACAAGCCAGAACGGTCTCGCGTGAATACCTGGCGCTGGCCTGGGGCTACATGAAGAAGGACCAGACCATCACCGCGGACATTGGACGAGACCCCAGAGACCGGCAGAAGATGGCCGTGGTGGTGACCAACGGCAAGCCTGCCACCACCCACGTCAAGATCCTGGCCTATGGGCAGATTCACCAAAGGCCTGTGACCCTGGTGGCCTGCAAACTGGAGACCGGCCGCACGCACCAGATTCGAGTCCACCTGCAGTCGATTGGCCACCCCTTGGTGGGCGACCCCACCTACCAGCGACAGGCCCCGGGACTGGGTCAGCGCCTGGCCTTCGACCGACAGGCGCTGCATGCCAGGGCCTTGTCGTTTGACCATCCCACTGCGCCAGACCCCAAGCATCCTCAAACCTTCAAGGCCGCCATTCCGCAGGACCTGGCCGATCTGATTGCCCATGCCCAAATCCATTACGCCGATTGAGGGCTGGCCCGCCGGCGTTCGGGCGGCCTTTACCACCCGGGGGCTGGGCTGCGAGCTGGTGCAGCCGGTCGTGGCTGGCAGCGCTGAACGCACTGTTGACACCGACCCCAATCCCAGGCGCACCGACTTTGACGGCTTTAACCTGGGCAGCCATGTGGGCGATGACCCGGCGCGGGTGTTGGCCCATCGGCAGGCGCTCGAGCAGGCCATCGGGGCCAGGCCCATTTGGCTTAACCAGGTCCATGGGGCGGAGGTGCTGCGGGTAGACGCCAGTCAGCAGCCGACATCCCAGGACGCACCCGCATCTCTTTCTTGTGACCTGCCCGCAGTCGATGCCCTGATCACCAACCAGCCCAAGACCGCGGCCTGCATCATGGCCGCCGACTGCCTGCCAGTCTTGGCCGCCACGGCAGATGGCCAGTGGGTGGGTGCGGCCCACGCAGGCTGGCGGGGCTTGGCTGCCGGCGTCTTAGAAAACCTGTTGAGGGAGATGACCGAGGTTCAGGTCGGGGCGCAAGACTCTTCGTTGATGGTCTGGCTGGGGCCCTGCATTGGACCCAAGGCCTTCGAGGTGGGGGCAGAGGTCCTGCAGGCCTTTGACCTGCAGCCCATGGACCCACTGGTTCAGCCCAGTCCCAGGCCGCAGCACTTCTATCTGGATCTGGCGGGCCTGGCCGCCAGGCGCCTGCAGCAATGGGCCCAACAACGGCAGGTGAGCCTAACCCTGAGAACTCAAGACCTGGCCTGCACCTGGTCTGATGCAGACCGCTATTACAGCCATCGACGGGCCGCCCCCTGTGGCCGCATGGCCTTCCTGATTTGGCGCGAGGACTGATTTCTCGAAAAGCCAGATCCCGTCTAGATTTGACAAGCATCAGACAAGGGAAAAGAATGACCCTCAGAGTCATCACATGGAGGCAAAAGCCCCATAAGATATGACCATCCAGCCACCAACCGTGGCAGCAGAGGGAGACACATGAGTAACCAGAAGCCTTTGGTGGCAATCGAACCAGACCGTCTGCAGGCCATTCAGCAGGCCTACATGGAGAAGCTCGCCGGACTGCTGGCCTCCAACGACCAGGCGGTGAACCTGGCCAAATCCGATCGTCGTTTTTCCTCAGACAGCTGGCTCAGCAGCGGCCCCTTTGCCACCATGGCCGCCATGTATGTGCTCAACAGCCAGACCCTCATGGAGATGGCCAAGTCGGTGCAGGCCGATGCCAAGACCCATCAGGCACTCGAATTCATGGTCCAGCAGTGGGTGGACTTTGCATCGCCAGCCAACTTCCTGGCCACCAATCCCGAAGCACAGCAAAAGCTCATCGACACCAAAGGCGAGAGCCTGAAGAACGGCATCGACAACCTGCTCGGTGACCTGGCCAAGGGCCGCATCACGCAGTCAGACGAGACCGTCTTTGAGATCGGCAAGAACCTGGCCACCAGCAAGGGATCGGTGGTCTATCAGAACGAACTCTTTCAGCTGATTCAGTACTCGCCCCTCACCGACAAGGTGGGCAGCCGCCCCATCTTGCTGGTGCCACCAGCGATCAACAAGTTCTACATCATGGACCTGCAGCCCGAGAGCTCTTTGGTGCGGTTTATGGTGGAGCAGGGCCACACGGTCTTTCTGGTCTCCTGGCGCAACGTGCTCGACCCCGAGAGCAAGCTGACCTGGGACGACTACATCGAGGACGGCATCATTCAGGCCATCGCCACCGTCAAAGACATCTGCCAGGTGCCCGATATCAACACCCTGGGCTTCTGCGTGGGCGGCACCATGCTGGTCAGTGCACTGGCGGTCTTGGCAGCCCGCGGCGACACCTCAGTCCACTCGCTCACGCTCATGACCACCCTGTTGGACTTCACCAACACGGGCATCTTGGACGTCTTCATCAATGAGCAGCATGTCAGCATGCGGGAGGCCACGCTGGGTCAGGGCGGTGTGCTGCCCGGCAAAGAACTGGCAGCCACCTTCTCGGCGCTGCGGCCCAATGACCTGGTCTGGAATTACGTGGTCAAGAACTACCTAAAAGGCGAGGCACCGCCCGCCTTTGACATCCTGTACTGGAACGCCGACTCCACCAACCTGCCCGGACCCTTCTTCGCCTGGTACCTGCGCAACATGTACCTGGAGAACAACCTGGTCAAGAAAAACCGCCTGAAGATCTGCGGTGAGAAGATTGACCTGGGCCTGCTGGGCAACCTGCCGGTCTATGCCTTTGGCGCGGTCGAAGACCACATCGTGCCCTGGGATTCGGCCTGGCAGTCGGCCACCCACCTGGGCAAGAACGTTCGCTATGTGCTGGGGGCTAGTGGCCACATTGCCGGCAGCATCAACCCCGCCTCCAAGAACAAGCGCTGCTACTGGACGGCCAGCAAACTCAACACGTCTGCCGAGAAATGGCGCGAATCCGCCAAGGAGCAGCCAGGCAGTTGGTGGAACGACTGGGCCAAATGGGCCACTGCCCACAAGGGCACGGCCAAGGCGGCCCCCAAGCGCGAGGGGAGGGGAACTCAGTACAAGCCCATAGAGCCGGCGCCCGGCAGCTATGTCAAAGTAAGAGCGGTTTAATAAAAATCACAAAACAAAAACAGGAGACAACACCATGAGCAAACGCGTCGCATATGTCACAGGGGGAATGGGCGGCATTGGCACCTCGATCTGCCGCAAGCTGCATGACGCAGGCTTTACCGTCATCGCAGGCTGCGGCCCCAGCCGAGACCATGCCAAATGGCTGGCCGAGCAGAAGGCCGATGGCTACACCTTTCATGCCTCGGTCGGCAACGTCTCCGACTGGGACTCCACCGTCGAGGCCTTTGACAAGGTCAAGGCTGAATTCGGCAACCCCGATGTGCTGGTCAACAACGCCGGCATCACCAAGGACGGCATGTTCCTGAAGATGACCCGTGAGCAGTGGAATGCGGTCATGGACACCAATCTGAACAGCCTGTTCAACGTGACCAAGCAGGTCGTCGAGGGCATGGTGGCCAAGAACTGGGGCCGGATCATCAACATCTCGTCGGTCAATGGCCAAAAGGGTCAGTTCGGTCAGACCAACTACTCCACCGCCAAGGCCGGTATCCACGGCTTTACCATGGCCCTGGCCCAGGAAATGGCCTCCAAGGGCGTCACCGTCAACACCGTCTCGCCTGGCTACATTGGCACCGACATGGTTCGGGCGATCAAGCCCGAGGTACTGGAAAAAATCGTGGCCACCATCCCAGTCAAGCGTCTGGGTGAGCCAGAGGAAATCGGGTCCATCGTGACCTGGCTCGCCTCTGACGACAGCGGGTTTGCCACCGGCGCAGACTTCTCCCTCAACGGGGGTCTGCACATGGGCTAAGAGAGCTGGCCGGCCTGGGGCGTCTCAAGCCCCGCTGCCGGCCCTTTTTTAGTCAGTTCGTTTAGAAGGGGCCCATCATGGGAAAACAAGACCAAATCCGACTCATCAAAAAATACCCCAACCGCCGTCTGTATGACACGCGAACCAGCACCTACATCACGCTGGTCGATGTCAAGGAATTGGTCCTGGCCCACGAAGACTTTCAGGTCATCGATGCCAAGACAGGGGATGACCTGACGCGCAGCATTCTGCTGCAGATCATCCTAGAGGAAGAGTCTGCTGGCATGCCCATGTTCTCGGCCGAGGCCCTGGCCAATGTCATTCGCTTCTACGGCAACGCCATGCAGGGCATGATGGGCACCTACCTCGAGAAGAACATTCAGGCCTTCATGGACATGCAGGGCAAGCTGCAGGAGCAGTCCCAGGCCTTTGTTGGCGGAAAGCCCGGCTCGCAAGAAGCCTGGACCCAGTTCATGGCGGGTCAGGCCCCCATGATGCAGAACCTGATGAGCAACTACATTGACCAGAGCAAGAAGGTCTTCATGCAGATGGAAGAGCAGATGCAGAACAATGCCAAGTCCATGCTCAGCAGCTTTGGTCTGAACCCCGACCAGAAGGACAAGAAGTAGCCCTCAATGTCCTCACCTACCGTTGGTTTTGTCTCCTTGGGATGTCCCAAGGCTCTGGTTGACTCTGAAAGAATTCTGACCCAGCTGCGGGCCGAAGGCTATGGCGTCAGCGGCAGCTACGAAGGCGCTGACCTGGTGGTGGTCAACACCTG
>JBMSJG010000008.1:0-18203 GCA_049418645.1 Burkholderiaceae bacterium
ATTCGGGAGGCCCTGTCCATGCAGGCCATGCGCCCGGTTCGCTGGGTGGAGACCATCGAGCAACTGGCTGCCAATGGCGTCACCCACGTGGTGGAGTGCGGGCCTGGCAAGGTCTTGGCCGGACTGGCAAAACGCATCAAGCCCGAGCTGCAAGTCTTGAACATTGCAGACCAGGATTCCCTCAAAGCGACTCTGGAGGCTTTGGCATGACCGCAACACGACAAGAAGGACAGCGTCTGGCGCTGGTGACCGGCGCTAGCCGTGGGATTGGCGCAGCGATTGCACATGGCCTGGCCAAGGCGGGTCATTTTGTGATCGGGACGGCGACGACTGATGACGGGGCCAAGGCCATTGAGGCTGGGTTGGCCCAGGCGGGTCTGTCGGGTCTTGGTCGACGACTTCAGGTGACCGAGCCGGGGGCCTGTGAGGCGTTGGTCGAGGATTTGGTCAAGACCTACGGCAGCCTGGACATCCTGGTGAACAACGCTGGTATTACCCGAGACAACCTGGCCATGCGGATGAAAGACGAGGAGTGGGAGGCGGTCATCGAGACCAACCTCACCGCCGTTTTTCGACTCAGCCGAGCGGTCCTGCGGCCCATGATGAAGGCCCGATGGGGGCGCATCATCAACATCACCTCGGTGGTGGGGGTGAGCGGCAATCCGGGGCAGGCCAACTATGCAGCGGCCAAGGCGGGTGTGGCGGGCATGGCCCGGGCCCTGGCTCGTGAGGTGGCCAGTCGCGGGATTACCGTCAACAGCATTGCCCCAGGTTTTATCGACACTGACATGACCAAGGCGCTCAGCCCCGAGCAGATTGCTGCCCTCACGGCGACGATCCCCGCCCAACGTCTTGGAAATGTTGACGATATTGCATCATCTGCTGTCTTTTTGGCTTCAGAGGGTGCCGGCTACATCACCGGCATTACCCTTAATGTCAACGGCGGCATGGTGATGTCCTGATACAATCGCCATCGCCCGATTTTGTTTGGTTCAACACAGGAAGGAAACCATGGAAGACATCGAGAAACGCGTCAAGGCAATCGTCTCTGAGCAACTTGGCGTAAAGCTTGAGGACATCAAAACCGAGTCGAAGTTTGTGGACGACTTGGGTGCTGACTCACTGGACACGGTTGAGTTGGTGATGGCCCTAGAAGACGCGTTCGAGTGTGAAATTCCGGACGAAGAGGCCGAGAAGATCACCACCGTTCAGCAGGCCATCGACTTCATCAACAACAACCTCAAGAAGTAAGCCGCCAGGCTTTCTTCGTTCTTCGGAGCGCCGATGAGCGGATCTCACCCTTCGGGCGCCGCTGGTCGGCGCCGTGTGGTTGTCACCGGCTTGGGCTGTGTCTCACCCGTTGGCAACAACGTCCCCGATGCCTGGTCGGCTCTGGTAGCCGGTACCAACGGCATCGCCACCATTACTCGATTTGATCACCAGGGCATGCCGGTGCACTTTGCTGGCGAGGTCAAGGGTTTTCAAGTCGATCAGTACGTGTCGGCCAAAGAAGCCCGGCACATGGATGTCTTCATCCATTACGGCATTGCGGCTGGCCTGCAGGCCTTGGATGACAGCGGCCTGGCCATCACAGATGACAACGCCGAGCGCTGCGGTGTGATGGTGGGCTCGGGCATTGGCGGTCTGCCCATGATCGAGGATACCCACGGTGAATACACCAGTCGTGGTGCCCGTCGAATTTCTCCGTTTTTTGTACCCGGATCCATCATCAACATGATCTCGGGACACCTGAGCATTCTGCGCAACCTCAAAGGCCCCAACGTGGCGGCGGTGACCGCCTGTACCACCGGTCTTCACAGCATTGGGCTGGCGGCCCGCCTGATTCAGTACGGCGACGCCGATGTCATGCTCGCCGGTGGTGCTGAATCCACCATTTCTCCGCTAGGGGTCGGAGGGTTTGCCGCGGCCCGTGCCTTGTCTACCCGTAACGACGATCCGGCCACGGCCTCTCGGCCCTGGGATGTCGACCGCGATGGCTTTGTGCTGGGTGAGGGTGCCGGTGTGATGGTTCTCGAAGAATACGAACATGCCAAGGCCCGCGGCGCCAGGATCTATGCAGAACTGGCCGGCGTTGGCTTTAGTGGCGATGCCTATCACATGACAGCGCCCAACATGGACGGCCCACGTCGCTGCATGGTTAACGCCCTGAAGGACGCCGGTGTGTCGGTGGAGCAGGTGGGTTACATCAACGCCCATGGCACCTCGACGCCCTTGGGTGACAAGAACGAGACCGAGGCCATCAAGGCCGCGCTCGGTGCTCATGCCAAGAAGGTGGTCGTGAATTCGACCAAGTCCATGACTGGACACTTGTTGGGCGGAGCTGGGGGCCTAGAGGCCGTCTTCACCACTCTGGCGCTGCATCACCAGGTCAGTCCGCCCACCATCAACTTGATCAACCAGGATCCCGAGTGTGACTTGGACTATTGCGCCAACACGGCCCGGGATCTAAAGACCGAGGTGGCCGTGAAGAACAACTTTGGCTTTGGTGGGACCAACGGCACGCTGGTCTTCAAACGCGTCTAAGGAACCCGATTGTCCGAGCGCGATGCTGATCAGCTGCTGGTTGATCGGGTCAAATCAGGCGACCAGCAGGCTTTTAACCTGTTGGTCCGGAAATACGAGCGCAAGGTTGTTCGCCTGATCTCCAGGCTGGTTCGGGATCCATCTGAGGTTGAGGATGTGGCCCAGGAGGCCTTTATCAAGGCCTATCGAGCGCTACCCCAGTTTCGGGGTGATAGTGCCTTCTACACCTGGCTCTATCGCATTGCGGTGAACACCGCCAAGAATTACCTGGTGGCCCAAGGCCGTCGGCCCATCCCCCTGTCGGACACCCTATCAGAGGACGAGGACGGGGAATCTTTTGGCCGGGAGGATGTCGTATCAGACAACCACACGCCGGAAGCGGAACTTTTAAGCCGCCAGATCGCCGAAACCGTGAACCGTGCGATCGAGGCCCTGCCGCAAGACCTCCGTACGGCTGTCACGCTGCGTGAAATAGAAGGACTGAGTTATGAGGAGATCGCCGAAGCCATGAACTGCCCCATTGGTACCGTCCGGTCTCGCATTTTTAGGGCACGCGAGGCCATCGCCGAGCAGCTGCGCCCACTCCTAGATACCCCCCAAGATCGACGTTGGTAGAACCCATGGCACACACCCAGCCCCCCCAGAACCACCCTGCTGCGCACCCCCAGAACCCGTCAGCCGCCCCTCCAGAGCGCAATGAACAGCTGTCGCGTTTTTTTGACGGCGAGCTCGAAACCCCCAGGGTTGGGCATGTGGTCAAGGCGATCCGCCAGGAAGGCTCGGAGTCGGCCCGCCAGTTTGACGACTATGTCTTGATTTCCGATGTTCTCAAGGGCCTCACCCCTCGTCTCAGTGATGCGGTCTTGTCAGAGCGAATCGCCAAGGCCATTCAGCAAGAGCCGGTCTACATGGGCTCGGCTCGCAACAACAGCAGCGCCCACAGCGAACGGTTTCAAAAGGGTCGGCAGGTCTTCCGACTGGGTGCTTTGGCAGCCTCGGTGGCAGCCGTGGGTTTTGTCTCCATGGCCATGTGGCAACTGGTGACGCCCGAGCAGAGCCTGGTGGCCTCGGCCGGTCAGACCAATTCTGCCCCTGCTGCCGTGACTTCAAACGGCAGCACGGTGGGCGGGCCAGTCAGTGGCGCATCGCTGGTGCCCGTGGCCTCTTGGGCCGATCCCAAGACCCGAGAAATGCTCGATGCCCATGGCAGCATGGCGGTTCGTCTTCGCGTGGCCGGGGAGCGTTGATGACTGGATTGTCCGGTCGTTTGCTCACCTGGGCACTGGCGGGGACCGCCACTGTTTTGCCGGTGCTAGGGGTGGCCCAGCCCACCGGTGGCTCGGCTGGGGCTCAGAGCGCGGTCAGTCCCTCCGGGGCCGCTGTTGCAAATCCCCCTCAGCCTTCGCAGCCAGGTTTGGCTCTGATCGACCAGCTCAACCAGGCCGCTCAACGCCTCAGTTTTACGGGCACCTACATTCACCAACAGACCTCGGGTGTCCAGGGGGTCTACATGGCCAAGATCCACCAGCAGGTCCAGCCCGCTGGGCCGGTCATTCGCATCGAGTCCCTCGACGGTGATCCACGCGAGGTGGTGCGACAGCCCAAGGAGTTGCGTGCCTATCTGCCGGCCGCCAAGACCATCAAGGTTCAGACCGGCTCGCCCGTGAGGGCCGACTTTCCCATGCTGTCCCTGCAGTCTGCCCAGCAGTTGTCTCGCTATTACCGGGTCTCTGTCAGCCAGGGCACTCGGGTGGCTGGGTACGACACCGAATTGGTGACCCTAGAGCCTCTAGACGACAAACGTTGGCCCGTGCGCTGCTGGGTTCAGCGTCACGAGCGCCTCATGCTCAAGCTGCAGCAACTCAGTCATTCAGGTGAGGTCTTGGAGGAACAGGTCTTCTCCGAACTTCGTGTGGGCCATCGGGCCGCCCCCAATGTGGTCTCCAAATACGCCAACGAAACCGGCTGGAAGACCCAGGTGGCGTCCATTGAACGGATGGACCCTCCCAAGCCTCTCGCTTTACCCGTGGCTGGGTTTGAGGTGATTGCCCAGATGCGTCACAAGCCGGATGGCATGCGTCAAATTGTGGTCTCTGACGGGCTGGCCAATGCCTCGGTCTTCATAGAGAGGCGCAAAGGCTCAGCTGAGGATCTCAACACCCGTCAGCGTGGGGCACTGAGCATGGCCAGCCATCAGCACGGCGAGTGGCTGGTCACGGTCATGGGTGAACTCCCCCCGGTCACGGTGGTCACACTGGCCAAAGCATTTCCCCTCTCAACGGTAACGACTCAATAGGTGGTCCTCATGAACAGACTGATTGCTCTGGTTGAACAGAGCTGGGTTCGTCGTTTTGGTGTGGCAGCAGCCACCGGCCTGCTGACCCTCAGCCTCACAGTCGGCCTGACCCTTGGCTCTGCGCTCGCACCACACCCGGCTGCGGCCCAGTCGGCAGCGAATCGGGGTCTGCCAGATTTCACGGGTCTGATCGAAAAGGCTGGCCCTGCGGTGGTCAATATCCGCACCCTGTCTCGCGAGTCGGAGCGGGGCAGCCAGGGCATGCCCTTTGACGAGAACGATCCCTTTTTCGAATTCTTCAAACGCTTTGGTCCCCCGGGAAACCCTGGCTTTGGCCCGCGCCAAGGTCCCAAAGAGCAGGAACCATCCGAGCCAAGGCCTCGAGGTGTGGGTTCTGGCTTCATCATTTCTCAAGACGGTTATCTGCTGTCCAACCACCATGTGGTGGAGGGGGCAGATGAGGTCTTGGTCACCCTCACGGACAAGCGTGAGTTCAAGGCCAAGATCATTGGCTCCGATCAGCGCACCGATGTGGCCCTGCTCAAGATCGAGGCCAAGGGACTGCCCACCCTGACCTTTGGCAATCCAGACCAGATCAAGGTTGGCGAATGGGTCTTGGCCATCGGCTCCCCGTTTGGCCTTGAAAACACGGTGACGGCCGGCATTGTGAGCGCCAAGGGCCGAGACACTGGCGACTACCTGCCCTTTATCCAGACCGATGTGGCAGTGAACCCCGGTAACTCGGGCGGTCCTCTGCTCAATCTCAATGGCGAAGTGATTGGCATCAACTCCCAGATCTATAGCCGCACCGGCGGCTTCATGGGCATCTCGTTTGCGATTCCCATCGACGAGGCCAAGCGTGTAGCGGATCAGCTTCGGGCCAATGGCCGGGTGATTCGCGGTCGAATCGGCGTGGCCATCGATGAGGTCAACAAGGACGTGGCCGACGCCCTGGGCCTTCCCTCGGCCAAGGGTGCGCTGGTTCGCAATGTCGAGGCCGGTGGCCCAGCAGCCAAGGCGGGTGTCGAGCCGGGAGACATTGTCCTGGGCTTTGCCGGCAAACCGGTTAACCGAGTGTCGGACCTGCCCAGGCTGGTGGGCAACACCAAGCCAGGCAGTCAGGCCGAACTCAAGGTCTGGCGGCGCGGCAGTGAGACGACCCTCAAGGTGACGGTGGACGAAATCAAGCCCGAACCCACGGCCACCGCTGCTGCTGCATCGCCAAAATCGGGTCCCTCCGCCAGTGTGGACTGGCTTGGCCTGGCCGTCGCAGACCTGACCGAGGCCCAGCGCAACGAGCTCAAGATCAAGGCAGGTGTGCGCGTCGTGGGAGCCAAGGGGCCGGCTGAGCGGGCGGGATTGCGCCAGGGAGATATCATTCTGTCTGTGAACAACGCTCAGGTCTCCTCGGCTGGACAGCTGCAGAGCCTGATTGGTCGCCTGGACCGCAAGAAGACCGTGGTCATGTTGGTGCGTCGCGGCGATGGGGTGTTGTTCATACCCGTTAAACCCTAGGGTCAGCTGTCTGAATCATCGAAGCCTGGGTCATGCCCAGGCTTCTTTTTTTAGGAAGAGAGTGGTTGTTTGCAGCACATCCGAAATTTTTCCATCATTGCCCACATTGACCACGGCAAGAGCACGCTGGCTGATCGCATCATCCAGCTCTGCGGTGGCCTGTCAGATCGCGAGATGGAAGCGCAGGTGCTGGACTCCATGGATCTGGAGCGCGAGCGTGGCATCACCATCAAGGCCCAGACCGCAGCCCTCAGCTACGTTGCGTTGGATGGCCAGCGCTACCAGTTCAATCTGATCGACACGCCGGGACATGTCGACTTCTCTTATGAGGTGAGCCGATCCTTGTCTGCCTGCGAGGGCGCCTTGCTGGTGGTGGATGCCTCACAAGGTGTCGAAGCCCAGACGGTGGCCAACTGTTACACCGCCATCGAGCTTGGTGTCGAGGTCTGTCCGGTTCTCAACAAGATCGATCTGCCGGCGGCCAACCCAGAGCAGGCCATTGCCGAGATCGAGGATGTCATTGGCATTGAGGCCAGCGACGCGATTCGGGCCAGCGCCAAGACAGGCGAGGGGGTCCGCGACATCCTTGAGATGATTGTGGCCAAGGTGCCCCCACCCAAGGGCGACCCCACGGCCCCCTTGCAGGCGCTGATCATCGACTCCTGGTTCGACAACTATGTGGGTGTGGTCATGCTGGTTCGGGTGGTCAATGGCACGCTCAATACGCGTGACAAGGTGCTGCTCATGGCGACTGGTAGCACGCACCCAGTAGAGCAACTGGGGGTCTTCACGCCCAAGTCGGTGGCTCGCGATCAACTCAGCGCTGGCGAGGTGGGCTTCATCATCACAGGCATCAAAGAGCTCAAGGCCGCCAAGGTGGGTGACACGGTGACCTTGGCCGGACGCCCAGCGAGCAGCCCCCTGCCGGGTTTCAAAGAGGTCAAGCCCCAGGTCTTTGCTGGCCTGTATCCGGTCGAGTCTAGCGAGTACGACATCATGCGAGACGCGCTGGAGAAGCTTCAGCTCAACGATGCGGCCTTGCAGTTCGAGCCCGAGGTCTCGCAGGCCCTGGGCTTTGGATTCCGCTGCGGTTTTCTGGGTCTGCTGCACATGGAGATCGTCCAGGAGCGGCTCGAGCGTGAATACGACATTGACCTGATCACCACTGCACCGACCGTGGTCTATCAGGTGCTCATGAAAGACGGAAGCCTGATCGATGTCGACAACCCGTCCAAGATGCCCGATCCCGTTCGCATCGAGGAGATTCGCGAGCCCATTGTCACGGTCACCTTGTTCATGCCGCAGGACTATGTGGGCGTGGTCATGACCCTCTGCAATGGCAAGCGCGGATCCCAGACCAACATGAACTACCACGGTCGACAGGTGAACCTGACCTACGAAATCCCCATGAACGAGATCGTGCTGGATTTCTTTGACAAGCTGAAGTCGATCTCTCGGGGCTATGCCTCGATGGACTACGAGTTCAAGGAGTACCGGGCCTCCGATGTGGTCAAGATGGACATTTTGATCAACGGTGAACGTGTGGATACCCTGTCAGTCATTGTTCACCGGGCCAATGCCCAGCATCGCGGACGTGAGTTGGTGGCCAAGCTGCGCGAACTGATTCCACGGCAGATGTTTGACGTGGCCATTCAGGCGGCCATCGGGGTCAACATCTTGGCTCGAGAGAACGTGAAGGCCCTTCGCAAGAATGTTCTGGCCAAGTGTTATGGCGGCGACATCAGCCGCAAACGCAAGCTGCTGGAAAAACAAAAGGCCGGCAAGAAGCGCATGAAACAGGTGGGTAGTGTTGAAATTCCTCAAGAGGCCTTCCTGGCCATTCTGAAGGTGGACGACTGATGAACTTTGCTCTGATCCTGGCCATGGCCTGCCTGTTTACCGGCATCTTGTGGTTTGTCGATCGGCTGGTCTGGCGCAAACAGCGGGGCGCCGAGGCGGCCCAGCCCCTCTGGCTGGAATACACGGCGGGTCTGTTCCCGGTGTTGTTCCTGGTGTTTTTTGTTCGCTCCTTCTTATTCGAGCCCTTCAACATCCCCTCGGGCTCCATGATTCCAACCCTTCGGATTGGTGACCTGATTCTGGTCAAGAAATACAGCTATGGGGTTCGCCTACCGGTTGTCCACAAAAAGGTGTTTGACACCGGCCTGCCTCAGCGCGGTGATGTCATGGTCTTTCGCTACCCCAAGGATGAGTCGGTGGACTACATCAAGCGGGTCATTGGCCTGCCAGGGGACACGATCAGTTTTATCAACAAGCAGATCAGCGTCAATGGTCAGCCGGTTGAGAAAAAGCCGCTTGGGGGTTTTTTGAACTCCGGTGCCACCGTGCCGGCCTTGGCCTTTCAAGAGACCCTGGGCGGCAAGACCTACACCAGCCTGAACGACCCCGGGGCAGGAGACTTCCTGCTGGCCGAGGCTTTTCCATATCGTGAAAACTGCGAACGGGTTTTCGGGGGGATGCGCTGCACGGTTCCCGCAGGGCATTATTTCGTCATGGGTGACAACCGCGACAACTCTGCCGACAGCCGTATTTGGGGCTTTGTCCCGGAGCGCAACCTGGTCGGCCAGGCCTTTTTGATTTGGTTTAACGCCGACGAGATCTTCTCAGGTCAGTTCTCCCGGCTGGGATTTTTTGAGTGAGTGTGACCGATCTAGAGACCAAGCTGGGCTATCGGTTTCAGAACCCGGATCTGCGTCGACTGGCCTTAACCCACCGCAGCCACAGCGCCCAGCACAACGAGCGCTTGGAGTTTCTGGGGGACAGTGTCTTGAACCTGGCCGTCGCTGGTCTGCTCTATCGTGAGCTGTCCGGTTTTGATGAGGGTGATCTCAGCCGGGTTCGATCCAGCCTGGTTCGTCAGCAGGCGCTCCATGACATCGCCCAGACGCTCTCGTTGCATCAGCACCTTCACCTGGGTGAGGGCGAGCTCAAGAGCGGTGGCCTCAGGCGCCCGTCGATCCTCGCCGATGCGCTAGAGGCCCTGTTTGGCGCCATCTTTTTGGACGGTGGTTTTGATGCCGCCGCCAGGGTCATCGATGGTCTCTACAGCCCCATTCTGAAACAGGTGGACCCCAGAACCCTGGGTAAAGACGCCAAGACCCTGCTGCAAGAATTCCTGCAGGGTCATGGGCTGCCCCTGCCGGCCTACCAAGTGGTGGCGACCAGTGGTGCCGCTCACAATCAAATGTTTGAGGTGGAGTGCAGCCTGCTCAAGCTCAACATCACCGTCTTGGGCAACGGGGCCTCGCGGCGAGCGGCCGAGCAGGCCGCTGCCACCAAGGCCTTCGAGGCCGCCCAGCAGGCCCTGTCTGAGGCGCCTAAAAAGCGTCGTCGGTCGCGTAAGTCAGCCGAACCCGCCCCGCAGGCCAAGCTCGCGTTTTCGGTATCCGAGCAGCCCGAGTCAGGTGCCTCGGTGACGTCCGCGAAGTCCTCTGCCGAGAAGTCTTAAGTGACCTCCGCCCATCGCTGCGGCACCGTGGCCATTGTCGGACGGCCAAACGTCGGCAAATCCAGCCTGCTCAATGCCTTGATCGGGGCCAACATCTCGATCACTTCTAAGAAGGCCCAGACCACCCGCCACCAGATTCTGGGGGTTCGCACCGTGGATCGGCATCAGATACTGTTTGTCGATACACCCGGTATTCAGCATAGTCATCAGGCGGCGCTGAATCGTCAGCTCAACAAGGCCGCCGTCTCAGCCTTCGGCGATGTGGATGCCATCTTGTGGGTCATCGAATCCGATCGTCTGACGCCAGAGGATGAACGGGTCCTTCAGATGCTGCCCCCCGATCTGCCCGTGGTGGTGGCCCTGAACAAGGTGGACCTCTTCAAGGCCGATGCTGACAAGGCGAAGGCCTTTGAGTTGGCCAAGCGACTCAGCCAGCAGCGGACTTTTGCCGCCCTGGTGCCGGTCTCGGCCAAGCGAAGTTTTCAGCTCGATGCCCTGGCCGATGCCCTGGCCGAGCAGTTGCCCGAGCAAGATCCCTTGGTCGACGAGGAGACGGTCACCGACAAGAGTGTTCGGTTTCTGTCAGCTGAGTTGATTCGAGAAAAACTCTTTCGCCTGATGGGCGACGAGCTGCCTTATGCCTGCACGGTGGTTATCGATCGTTTTGCAGAACCCGATCCCTCTGAGGCCAAGCCCGCTGTCGAGATAGACGCCACCATTGTGGTGGCCAAGGCTTCGCAAAAGCCTATGGTCATTGGTGAAGGCGGCGAGCGGATCAAACGGATTGGTAGCCAGGCGCGGCAGGACATCATGCGACTGCTCGAGCAGCCTGTGCGGCTGCGACTCTGGGTGAAGGTCAAGGCCAACTGGTCAGATGACGAGGCCGCCGTGCGCAGCTTTGGCTATGAATGAAGCCTACGTCTTGCACAGCCTGCCCTGGCGCGAGACCAGCCTCATTGTCGAGGTCCTGACCAGAGACGAGGGACGCATGGGGCTGGTGGCTCGCGGAGCCCGGCGGCCAAGGTCTGCCTTGCGCGGTCTGCTGCAGCCCTTTGTGCCGGTCTTGGTTCGGTACTCCGCCAAGGGTGACTTAAGGACCCTGATGTCCGCAGAGTGGCGCGGTGGCCTGGGGGCCTTGCCCGCCAGCAGTCTGATGGCGGGTTTCTATCTAAACGAATTGTTGATTCGGCTGCTGCCCAGGCAGGATGCCCATCCCTTTTTGTTTCAGGCCTACGAGCAGGCGCTTCATGCCCTCTCGCATGCGACCGATCAGAGCCAGTTGGTGGAGCCGGTCTTGCGTCAGTTTGAGTGTCGTCTCCTACGGGAAATGGGATTGGCACCTGAGTTCGCGCCGGCAGCAGTCGCGGCCCACCCACAGGCGCGCTATGAGATGCGGCCGGCCGATGGGGTCTACCCATGCCAGGCAGACCCGGATGAGACCAACCCGATGGCAGTCACGGGGCACACGCTGATGGCTCTGGCGGCCTATGATCATCCCCTGTCCGACTTTGCTGCTGGGTTTGATCGGCCGCAGGTGACCGGTGAGGCCAAACGCCTGTTGCGAGCCTTGATTCGTCACCAACTGGGCGAGGTGGATCTGATGTCCCGAGATTCGGTCCGCACACTCTCGCAGATGCGGGCAGAATCTGGGGTTTGAGAGGAAAGGTCAGCATGATTGAACTGGGTGTGAACATCGATCACGTCGCGACGCTGCGTCAGGCCCGTCGCAGCTACGACCCCGATCCCATCTGGGCGGCGGTTGAGGCCCATCTGGGCGGTGCAGATGGCATCACGGTTCACCTGCGTGAGGATCGCCGGCATATTCAGGACGACGACGTTCGGCGACTGCGCACCCATACCCAGATCAAACTGAACTTCGAGATGGCGGCCACTGCCGAGATGGTGGCCATGGCCAGCGAGATCCGTCCCGAGATGGCCATGCTGGTGCCCGAGGGGCGCCAAGAGATCACCACCGAGGGTGGTCTGGATGTTCTGGGTCAGTCGGCTGCGCTGAGGCCCATGGTGGCCAGGCTGCGAGATGCAGGGATCACGGTCAGTGCCTTTGTCGATGCCGATCTGCCGCAGATCGAGGCGGCCCACGACCTGGGCATCGAGGTCTGTGAGATCCACACTGGCCCCTATGCACAGGTCTTCCATGAACAGGGCCGTGATGCCGACCGGCCAGCGGTTCAGCAGGAAATCCAAAAGATCGCCAGAGCTGGTGAGCGGATTTGTGAGTTGGGCATGCGGTTTAACGCCGGCCATGCCCTGAACTATTTCAACGTTCAGCCCATCGCGGCCCTTTATGGGGTTCGTGAGTTGCACATCGGTCATGCCATTGTCTCGCGCGCAGTTTTTGTGGGGATGCGAGAGGCCGTCCGCGAGATGAAGCGGCTGATGCGAGAGGCCTGCTGCCGGTGATTGTGGGCATTGGAACCGATGTGGTGGTGATTGCACGCATGCGGGCGCTCTACGACCGCTGGGGCGATCGGCTGGTCCACCGGATCTTGGGCGAGCAGGAGCGTCAGGTTTTTCAGGCCCGTCTGGGGCGCGGTCAGGCGGGGCTCTCGAGGGCGGTGTCTTATTTGGCCAAGCGCTTCGCCGCCAAAGAGGCAGTTGGCAAAGCCCTGGGGTGTGGCCTGTCCTCGCCCATGAGCCTGCATTCCTTGCAGGTCTTGAACAATGCCGCGGGTGCGCCACAGGCCGTCGCCCAGAAAGGCCTGGCCAGCTACCTGGCTGAGCGTGGTCTCGTTGTTCACATCTCGGTCTCCGATGAACAAGACCTCGCGCAGGCCTTTGCCATCGTTGAGTCCCACCCATCCCCCTCTAGTCACTAGGAGCACACCTCATGCTGGGACCCCTGATCATCGATGTGGCAGGCACCAGCCTGACGACCGAGGAGGCGGAGAAGCTGGCCCATCCCTGGGTCGGTGGGGTGATTCTCTTCAGCCGAAATTTTGTGGATCGCTCGCAGCTCATCGAACTGACCCGGCAGATCCATGCGGTGCGTCCAGGTCTGGCCCAGTCGGATCGTGAGCGCCTCAAGATCTCGGTCGATCACGAGGGTGGCCGCATTCAGCGGTTTCGGGATGGCTTTACGGCATTGCCCAGTTACAGAAGCCTGGGGGAGTGCCTCAAGCCCGGCTGCGGTGCGGCCGAGCTGGCAGCCGCCTGTGACCAGGCCCGTCAGGCGGCCTTCACCCTGGCCAGCGAACTCAAGGCCGTTGGGGTGGACTTCAGCTACACCCCGGTTCTGGATTTGGACTACGGCCAGAGCCAGGTGATCTCGGATCGGTCGTTTCACCGTGATGAGAACGTGGTGAGTGCCCTGGCCGAGGCGACCATGACTGGTCTGGCTCAGGCGGGCTTTAAGAACTGCGGCAAGCACTTTCCCGGGCATGGATGGGCCAGTGCCGACTCGCATCATGCCCTGCCAGTCGATGACCGAGACCTGCAGACCATCCTGCGCCAGGATGTCTTGCCTTACCTGCGACTGGGCTCTGGCGCCTATGGGCAGGTGCCACTCACGGCCGTTATGCCGGCTCACATCCAATACACCCAGATCGACGATCAGCCGGCAGGCTTCTCCCGGGTCTGGCTCCAGGACATCCTTCGTGATCGACTGGGCTTTGATGGGGTGATCATCAGCGATGACCTGGCCATGGCCGGTGCGGCTGTTTACGACGACGTGGCCGATCGGGCGCAGGCGGCCTTTGAGGCGGGCTGTGATGCGACACTCATCTGCAATCGCCCTGACCTGGCCGAACGGGCACTGGATGAACTGCCCCGTCGGCTGCCGGACTTTTTAACGGCGACCAGCCGGCGTAATCTGGATCGCCTCATGCCATGACCGATTTGGTCTATGACATCTCCTGCCGGCAGTGTCCGCGGCTTGCGAGTTTTCTAGACCAGGTCAAGGCCAGACACGGCCAGTATTTTTGTCGTCCGGTTCCGCCCTTCGGGCCCGATCGAGCGGGCTTGTTGGTGGTGGGTCTCGCTCCTGGCCTGCACGGCGCCAATGCAACGGGTCGGCCCTTTACGGGGGATGCCTGCAGTGACCTGCTCTATGGCAGTCTGCATGCCCATGGGTTTGCAAGCCGGCCACGCTCTCTTGCAGCCGACGACGGGCTGCAGATGATCAACTGTCGAATCACCAATGCGGTCAAGTGTCTTCCACCCGACAACAAGCCCATCGGCAGCGAGGTGGCCAACTGCAGGCCTTACCTCGCCGCCGAGATTCAGTTGGTGGCCCCCAAGGTGATCCTCTGTCTGGGGTCGGTTGCACACGCTGCCGTGGTTCGCAGCCTGGATCTGGCCAAGGCTGGCCAGAAGCCCAAAGACCTTGTCTTTGGTCATGCAGCCGAGCATCCGATCGGGCCTTTGACCGTGCTCGACAGCTATCACCCCAGCCGCTACAACGTGAACACGGGACGGCTCACCGAGGCCATGTTTCTGCAGGTCATCGGTCGTGCCAGGCAGTTGGTGGATGGGGATCCTGCATGACCGAGTCAGATCGGCAGACCCGCGAGCCCTCAGCCCCCTTTGATCCCAAGCCATTCGTGGCCAGCCTGCCCAACCTGCCTGGGGTCTATCGGTTTTATGCCCAGGACCAGAGCCTGCTCTATGTGGGCAAGGCGCGTGATTTAAAGAAGCGGGTCTCCAGCTACTTCCACAAGTCTGGCCATGGGCCTCGAATTGCCCGCATGGTCGAGCAGATTGCGGATGCCCAGATCACGGTGGTACGCAGCGAGGCCGAAGCCTTGCTGCTGGAAAACAACCTGATCAAGACTCAGTCTCCCAAGTACAACATCCTGTTTCGGGATGACAAGTCTTATCCCTTTGTTCGCATCAGTCGTCACGGCTATCCACGCATCTCTTTTTATCGAGGGGCGGTTGATCGTCAGGCCGACTACTTTGGGCCGTTCCCAAATGGCTGGGCGGTTAAAGAGAGCCTGCAGATTCTTCAGAAGGTCTTTCGCCTGCGCAGCTGCACCGACAACGTATTTTCCAATCGCTCACGGCCCTGCCTGCTGGCGCAAATTCACCGTTGCAGTGCGCCCTGTGTGGCCGACATCAGTCAGCAGGACTATCAGCGCGATGTGCAGCGGGCTCTGTCTTTTTTGCGGGGAGGGCATGCTGAGCTGCTCGATGGTCTGAATGCCGACATGCAGGCAGCCTCTGATGAGATGCGATTCGAGGATGCAGCGGTCTATCGGGATCAGATCGCGGCCCTGAGCAAGGTCTTGGCCCAGCACGCCATGGAGGCTGACGAACAGCTCGACTGCGATGTGCTGGCGGTCGCCAGCGATGGCCAGCGCCTGGTGGTCAACCTGGCCATGGTCCGCGGGGGACGTCATTTGGGCGATCGCCCCTTCTTCTGTCTACCAACGGCCTCGACTGGTCTGGCCACAGACGACGCCCTGGACGATGCACTGATCTCGTTTGTCGGACAGCACTATGCCAGCCAGACCCCGGTTGGCACCCTGATCGTGAACCGAGATGGATTGGCCGAGGAGTTGGGGACCTGGCTGTCTCAAAGGCCAGACCAGCCTGCGGTGAGGGTCTTGGTGGCACCTCAGGGCAAGCGCCGTGACTGGCTGCGCATGGCCGAGGACAATGCTCGCCTGGCTTTGGTCCGACGCGCACAAGAGGTCGGCGGGGCCCAGGCCAAGACCCGTCTGCTGGTGGACACCCTTGGTCTTACCGTTCCGGCTGATGATCTGGATCGGCTCAGGATTGAGTGCTTCGATGTGAGTCACACAGCGGGTGAGGCCACCCAGGCCTCGTGTGTGGTCTATCACCATCACGCCATGCAGTCAGCCGATTACCGCCGCTTTAACATCACCGACATCGCGCCCGGCGATGACTACGCGGCCATGCGGCAGGTTCTGACCCGACGTTATCAGGACATCGAAGAGATGCCTGATCTGGTCTTGGTTGATGGGGGCAAGGGTCAGATGTCCGTAGCGGTCTCGGTCTTCGAGCAATTGGGACACGACCCCCAGCTGTTGGTGGGTGTGGCCAAGGGGGAGGGACGCAAGGTGGGACTGGAGCGCCTGGTGTTTCCGGATGGACGCGAGCTGGCTTTGGGTCCTGATCACGGGGCCCTGTTGCTGATCGCCCAGATTCGTGACGAGGCCCATCGGTTTGCCATCACCGGTATGCGCGCAAAGCGGGCCAAGGCCAGAACTGGGTCGATTTTGGATGAGATCGAGGGGGTTGGGCCCAAGCGTCGGGCCAAGCTGCTGGCACGGTTTGGTGGCCTGGCCGGACTCAAGGCCGCCTCGGTGGACGAGTTGGCCTCGGTAGAGGGCGTGTCGCAGACTCTGGCCGAGCAGATCTACCGACAGTTGCGCGTAACATAAGCAGCCATGTACAGCCTGCCAAATCTGCTGACTTGGGCTCGCATTGTGGCGATCCCAGTGTTTATGCTGGTCTTTTACATCCCCATGGGGCTGACCGAGCAGGAGCGCAATCTGGCGGTGACCCTCATTTTTGTGGCAGCAGCCGTGACGGACTGGATCGATGGCTGGCTGGCCCGCAAATGGAACCAGACCAGTAGCTTTGGAGCCTTTCTGGATCCCGTGGCTGACAAGTTGATGGTCTGCGCGGCCCTGGTGGCCTTGATTGATGTTCAGCGAGTTGGGCCACTGGTTGGTCTGATCATCATTGGGCGAGAGATCACCATCTCGGCCCTGCGCGAATGGATGGCCCAGGTCGGCGCCCACAAGAGCGTGGCTGTCAATTGGCTGGGTAAGGCCAAGACCATTGCCCAGATGGTGGCCATTCCCTTTTTGCTCTACCAAGGGCCCGTGCTCTGGGGCCTCATTGACACGGCGGCCTGGGGCTATTGGCTGATTCGATTTGCTGCCATCCTGACCTTTGTCTCGATGGTGTATTACCTGGCCAAGGCCTGGCCCGAGTTGCGAGGGCGGCTGTAATTTCGTATATAATGTGAGGCTTCGTTGCGGGAGTAGCTCAGTTGGTAGAGCGCAACCTTGCCAAGGTTGAGGTCGCGAGTTCGAGACTCGTCTCCCGCTCCAAATCAAAAAGGGAAGCGCCGCAAGTTCACGCTTCCCTTTGTCATTTTTAAGTCTGCTGGCGGAATGGCAGAGTGGTTATGCAGCGGCCTGCAAAGCCGTGTACCTCGGTTCGATTCCGGGTTCCGCCTCCAACCCTTTTAGCGATTACTACCAGAAGATGGCCTTGTGGCCAGTCTCCTGGAGTCGCATCAGTGCAGCCGCACCCACCAGGGCGTACTCCGCAAAGGGCTTCATGTCGGACTGGGCATAGCCCACGGTCGCCATGGTGTTGCCGCAGGCAATAAACCGGACTTTGTAGGATTTGGCAAAGTTGTCGATTCGGTCGGCAATCTCTTTGTCCACAGCGCGTTTGGGCGATTTGGCCAGAACGTGAATGCCAGGGCCGATGGCCACCACCGCAATGCTGACGTTGTCGCCATAGGTCTTGATCATGGCCTGGATGCTGTTGAGCACCGAGGTCTGGTAGGCCAGGTCAGCCTGGTTGAACATGTAGACCACCTTGTGATCGGCGGGATCCCCCGGAAAGCGTTCCGTTTTGGGCTCGTTGGCGATCTCGGGCATGGGCTTGAGGGCGGCGCCCTGGTTGGACGGTGCGGCGAGCGTGGCTGTAGCGGCCGTGACAACGGCTAGGAGGCCCATCAATAGCCTTAAGAGCTTGGGTGTATGCGGTTTTCTCATGCTTTTGATCATGCCATGTTCGGGGTTATTCCGAGCCGTTTTAAGGCGTTTTCCTGGGTCGTCCGGGCTTTATTGATCGATTGCTTGGGTAAAATCAAAGGTTTCGCCCAACCCAGTTGCTTTTGGTTTCAGACAAGGAGTTTTGACATGGCCAGCCCCCGTATCTCCGAGCACCGTCTTGCAGTAGATGCCGACCTTCATCTGTTTATCGAGTCCGAGGTATTGCCCGGAACCGGAATTGACAAGGCGGCCTTCTGGAAAGGCTTTGATGCCATCGTGGGTGAGCTGGCTCCCAAGAACGTCGCCCTGCTGGCCGAGCGTGACCGCCTGCAGACGGAGCTCGACAACTGGCACAAGGCCAACCCAGGTCCCATTCAGAACATGGCGGCCTATCGGGCGTTCCTAGAGAAGATCGGCTACCTGGTTCCTGTGCCCGAAAAGGTCCAGGCCACCACAGCCAACGTCGACGCAGAGCTGGCTACGCAGGCTGGTCCTCAGCTGGTGGTGCCCATTCTCAACGCTCGTTATGCCTTGAACGCTGCCAATGCCCGCTGGGGCAGCCTGTACGACGCCCTCTATGGCACGGACGTGATCTCGGAAGCCGATGGCTGTGAAAAAGGCAGTGGCTACAACCCCAAGCGCGGCGCCAAGGTCATCG
>JBMSJG010000009.1:0-17684 GCA_049418645.1 Burkholderiaceae bacterium
CTGCGAGTTCGCACCACCAAAAAACAGTTATGGGTACTAGAAGGCTCGTCTTGGAGAATTCGGTCAGAAGAAAGCTAATCTGGGTCGGCGCGCTGGTGATGGGTGCGCTGATCGTCATGGTGTCTGTGGACCAGACGCCCAGCATGGCAGCCCCCGATCGCAAGGCACCGATTGATCAAACCCTGCGTGCGGCCATCGAGCAGAGTCTCCTGGCCAACCCCGAACAGGCTGTCGCAAACGCTTCTCAGGCGGCCAATCTGGAGCCCAAATCCAGACTCGCGCATTGGCTGGCTGCGCAGAGTGTGCTCACCTTGGCCGGTGACGTCCCCAAAATTCGCAAAAAAGACCGTGACCTTCTGGCCGAGGCGGGCGTGCGCCTCTATTCGCCGCCAGCTGGGCATGTGCCAGCCTCCTTGCTGCACCTGCAGGATCACCCACAGCTGGGCCGCTACAGCCTGCTGGTAGACCTGTCCGTCTCGCGCATCTACATCTTCAAGGCCAATGCCCAGTCCGGGCTGCCAGAGTTGGTGGATCAGTTCTACACCACGCTGGGCCTGTCAGGTGCCGACAAACAAAAAGAAGGGGATCGACGAACCCCCATTGGTGTCTACCGACTCGTCAAAGAGATTCAAAATCCCCGTGCAGATGGCTTTCTGGGGAAACTGGCCATTACCCTGGACTATCCCAACCCCGAGGACAAACGACAGGGTCGAACTGGCGGTGGCATCTGGATTCATGGCGTACCCGATGAGGTTCACGTCAGACCACCCAAGGCCTCAGATGGCTGTCTGGCCATCTCCAATGACGACATGATTCGCATCAAGAAATACGTGGACTATGGCAAGTCTTACATCATGATTGCCAAGAAGATCGACTGGCTGCCCCCCGATCAATGGCGCAGCCATAGCCAGCGCATCACCAAGGCACTCTTACAGGCCACCGCACCGGCCCAGACCAGATCGGCTGTGGCCAACAAGCAGGCCGCTCCCGCCGCACAGCTATTGGCCATTTTTGACCCGGGCCCGGATCGCTCGATGGTGACCCTCAGTGGCCAGCCCAAAGGCGTGACGCGTCAGTTCATCGAGCGTCAGGCCCTCCAGCCCGACCGCCTGGCCCAGAGTCAGGCCTCGCAGTAGCAGTCGACGGCAGGCTCGGCGTGCGGCTGCGCAATACCATCATCTTTAGCCTGTCCATCGCTGGCATCGGGGTGGCGGGCTGGCGGCTATCCTCTGGGGATACGGTCATGCCCATGCCCCTTAACTCGCCGATCAACACCGTGGCACTGACCACTGCCAATGTGTTTTCACCCAGGCTGGAGACGCACAGCAGCCCCACTCCAGCGACCGGTGCTCAGCCGTCTGCTGCGACGGTGGCCCAGTCAGGATCTGGTACTGGGGCCGGATTGGCCAGCGTCAAGACAACACAGCCGACGCTCTCCGCCGCCGAGTTCGAGAAGCAAGGTGACCTGATTAACCTCAGAGCAGTGCGTCAGGCCGTCGAGGCCTGGCGTGTGGCTTGGGAGAAAAAAGATCATGGCGCTTACCTGGGCTTTTATCACCCGGAGTTTCGTGGTCGGGCACTTTTCAGCAGTCAGAAACGTCGAGTGATGGCCCGGGCGAAATTCATTCAGGTGCGCATCAAGGGTCTGGAGGTAGAGGAAGAATCCATCAACCGATTCCAGGTGTCCTTTGAGCAGATCTATAGCTCAGACAACTACCTCAGCACCGTTGAGAAAATTCAAACCTGGGTCTTGGTCGATGGCCAGCTGAAGATTCTGGCCGAACGAAGCAACGAAGCCGATTAATCAAACCCCCGAGTGCCCGTTGCAGGCCCCCAGCCGGCTGTCTGGCTGATCTAGGGCGTTACAGAGTGATGGCCCACGCGACGGGCGAGCCAAGCCAACAGTCGTTGCATGCAGGCCGGACAAGTGGCCATTAAAAGCCTGATACACAAAAGCCCCAAGGTCACGCCCACCAAGTCCCCAATGGTCATGCTGACCAGGTTGAACAGGCTCTGACTCATGGCGTCTTGCCCGCTCCAGACCGCACCGTGAACCATGGGGTTGAACAGGCTGCACAGGACAGACAACATCAAGAACGACGACCAGGTCAGCCCACCCCCCTGAACGAAGTCCGACGTTCCCATCTGGCGCAGAGCCCAATAGCCCAAGACGGGCGCAAGAGCAGAACTCAGCGCATTCATCAGGGCCAGGTGGAATGGATCTCCGACCAGCACCAGGCCAACGAACAAAGAGCCCAGCAGAATGCCGAATACACCGGCCCCACCGGCGACCACCACGGCCACCACCCTGGCAAAGGCCGGCAGAAAGACCAGAGAGACCCGGTCTGGCACCACATCAAAGACGGGACTGACCAGGGAATTGACCTGCCAGAGCACAACAAACAGCAGCGCAAACCCAAGGGCCCAACCCAAGGGGCGCTCAGGAGACTGCAGACAGAGGGAGGAAACCAGGCGGCTGCCTAGCCTTTGAAGGCGTTCGCCCACGAGGCTACCTGCTCGTCGAGCTTCTTGATCAGACGCATGGCCTTGTCCGTAGGCGTGACGATGCGCCGACGGGTGTCGATGGTGTCGACCTGAAAGTGCAGCAGGCCATGGCTTTCCAAGATAGAGAGGCACTTGTGAACCGTCGCGGGCGAAGCCACATGAGACTCCGTCACGATGGTCTGCACAAACGTAGGTTCTGAGGGATTGTGGTGGTCAATGACCCACTCCAAGAGACGCTGACTGCGCTCATCGAGTTGCCCCATTTCGGTGGTCTGCGCCACCGATTCCAGCAGAGTGCGCAAGTTGAGCCATGGATTCATTGGTTGTCCTTTGGTCGGAGTCGACGACATGGCTAAATTGTATACGTTAAAAAAGAAAAACCCGAGCCGTGCGACTCGGGTTCTCTAGAAGAAAAAGACTTACTTCTTCTTGTTGACGGCGTCTTTGAAAGCCTTGCCAGCGGTGAACTTCACGGTCTTGGCAGCAGCAATCTTGATGGTCTCGCCGGTGCGGGGGTTACGGCCGGTACGAGCGGCACGCTTGCCCGAACCGAAGGTGCCAAAGCCTACGAGCTGGACAGAGTCGCCCTTGGTCACGGCTTTGACGATGGTGGCGATAACGGCACCAATGACTTCGTCGGTTTTGGATTTGGAAAGGTCGGTGGCGTTGGCCACGGCTTCGATCAGATCTGCTTTGTTCATGGTCCCTCTTGATGTAAGAGTTGTAGTTGGAGCACGCAGTGTAGCAATGGTTTGAGAACTTTGCGCGCACCCTAGTATTTCCCCCATGCGATTCTGGCAAGATGCTGCCATGCCAGAGATCGCCGTCAGCCCTCACCCACACATTCGCAGCTTTGTCCGGCGACAGGGCAAGATCACAGCCGGCCAGCGTCTGGCTCGTGAACGCCTGGCGCAAAAGTGGACACTAGCCTTCGATGGGCAGCGCCTCGATCCGGCCCAGACATTTGGCAACCAAAACGGCCTGATTCTTGAGATCGGCTTTGGCATGGGGGAGACCACCGCCCAGATTGCGCAATCCAATCCAGGCCTGAACTTCCTGGGTGTTGAGGTTTATCCGGCCGGTGTAGGCGCTCTACTGGCTCGAATCGAATCCAGTGGCCTCACGAATATTCGGATCGTGGAGCACGATGCGGTCGAGGTCCTGCGCGATGCCATCGCACCGGATCTGCTGCAGGGCGTGCACATCTATTTCCCAGATCCCTGGCCCAAGAAACGTCACCACAAGCGCCGGCTCATTCAGTCGGCCTTTGTGCAGTTGCTGGCCAGTCGCATCATGCCCGGTGGGTATCTGCACTGCGCGACCGACTGGCCCGAATACGCTGACCAAATGCTGTTGGAGTTAACGCAATGCCGGCTGCTCAAGAACCAGCACCAGGGCTTTGCCCCGCGCCCAGACTGGCGACCACTCACCAAGTTTGAAGCCCGCGGCCTTCGGCTCGGCCATCCAGTGGCGGATCTGGTCTTTAGGCGGGTGTGAGCTAACCCGCCCGCCAGTCCAGCCAGCCGGCCTGCCAGGTCGCCAGCACCACCAAGCCAAAGACGATTCTGTAAATCGCAAAGCCATTGAAGTTGTGGCTGGCCACAAATCGAATCAGCCAACGAATCACCACCATGGCACTCACAAAGGCGCTGACCATGCCCACCGCAAAGATCGGCAGGTCTGCTGCCACCAAGAGATCACGATGCTTGATCAGGCTGTATGCACCGGCTGCCATGAGGGTAGGGACCGCCAGAAAAAAAGAAAACTCGGTGGCGGCCTTGCGGGAAAAACCAAACAGCATGCCGCCGATGATCGTCGCACCGGATCGGCTGGTGCCGGGAATCAAGGCAAAGGCCTGGGCCAGTCCAATCTTCAAGGCATCCAAAGGCGTCATGTGATCGACGGACTCAACTCTCACCGCCCCGCTCGCGGCAGCCGATTGCTGTCGCCGCTCAGCCCACAGGATGACCAGACCGCCCACGATAAAAGCCGCCGCGACCGGGACTGGACTAAACAGATGCGCCTTGATGACCGAACCAAAGGCCAGGCCCAAGATCGCGGCTGGGGTAAAGGCAATGATCAGGTTGGGAATCAGCCGCCGGGCAGCAGGCTGCGCCCCGCCCAGACCGAAGGCCGCCAGAAACCGTTGCCGGTAGAGCCATACAATGGCCAGGACCGCACCGGTCTGGATGGCAATGTCAAACACCTTGGCCCGGTCATCATCAAAGCCAATCAGCCAGCCCGTCAGAATCAAGTGGCCAGTGGACGAAATCGGCAGAAACTCGGTCAGCCCCTCCACGACGCCCATGATCAGGGCCTTCACCAATTCAGGGCTGCTTCGCGCCCACTCCAGAAATTCAGTCATATCCGCGATAATAAGGGCTAACCCTTTTATGACACCTTCGAGCAACCATGGCCACCCATTCCCTGACCGACCCCATCGAGATCTCCCGCCACAACATGGTCGAGCAACAGATTCGTCCCTGGGACGTGCTAGACCCCAATGTGCTGGCTGCGCTCTATCAAGTGAAACGAGAGGCCTTCGTCCCAGCCAGCCACCAGCACCTGGCCTTTTTTGACATGGACATTCCCCTGGCCGATGGCCAGGTCATGCTCAGCCCCAAGCTGCAGGCCAGGCTGGTGCAGGAGCTCAATCTGCAGGCCGACGATCAAGTCCTGGAGATCGGCACCGGAACGGGCTACACAGCAGCCCTCATGGCCCAGCTGGCCCATACCGTTACGACCATCGAATCCAACCCCGTCATTGCCGCGTCAGCCAAGACCAATCTGTCCCGTGCCGGCATCCACAACGTGGTCCTCATGGAGGGCGACGGCCTGGCCGAGAATGGCCTCTGGCATCGACAGCAATTTGATGCCATTCTGATCACCGGAAGCTTGGTCAGTGTGCCGGATCATCTCTTTGAAATGCTCAAGCCCAATGGTCGCCTGGTCGTGGTGGTGGGTCAGTTGCCCATCATGCAGGCCTGCCTGTTCACCAGACAGGGCACTTCCATCGCTGAGATCAGCCTCTTTGACACCGTGATTCCCCCGCTGACTGGTGCACCCGTCCCCAGTTCCTTCTCCTTCTAAAAAGAACCTCATGACCACCAACCCAAGTTCGATCCTGTCGACCAAAACCCTTTACCTGACCACTGCAGTCGGACTGGCCTTGGCCCCCTGGTCTGCTCAGGCATACAGCCTGTCCGATGCCGTTGCCGCCGCCTTGGCTCAGGACCCGGCCTATCTGGCTGCTGAGCAAAGCCGACTGGCCGGCCAAGAGAAAAAGCCGCAGGGCGTGGCTGGTCTGCTGCCATCGGTCTCGGGCACCGCTGCCGCACGCGACTACGATTACAGCAGCTCAGGCACCCAGTACGATGGTCTCGACTACCGCAGCTACAGCATCAGCCTGACCCAGTCGCTCTTTAACCTCAGCACCATTCAGGCTGCGCGACAGGGCTTTGAGCAGGTCAAATCCTCTGAGGCGACCTTTCAGGCGGCTCGCCAAGAGGCGCTCTTGCGGGTGTCAGAGGCCTACTTCAAGGTGCTGACCGAACAAGACAACCTGGCCAGCGTCCAGGCCGAAAAGACTGCCATCGGCGAGCAGCTCGAGCAGGCCAAACGCAGCTTTGAAGTTGGCAGCGCTACCGTGACCGACCAGCAAGAAGCCCAGGCCCGATTTGATCTGGCCGTGGCCAAAGAGATCGCCGCCTCCAACAGCCTGAACATCGCCAGAAACGCGCTGGTGCTGCTCACCAATCGCCCCCTGCCCGCCAAGCTGGCCGGCCTGGCCGGTCCCATTGCGATCGCTGCGCCCAACCCCTCTGCCTCAGAGCCCTGGGTGGAGCAGGCCCGCACCAACAGCTATACCGTTCTAAAGGCACAGGCCGACGCCACCAGCGCCCGCTACGAGGTCACCAAGAAATACGCGGGGCACCTGCCCAGCCTCGACCTGGTCGCCAATCGCACCTACAACAAAGAGACCACCTCGCCAGACAGCAATTCCAGCTCCAACTATGTCGGCCTGAGCCTGACGGTGCCGATCTTTGCCGGTGGCCTGACGCTCTCCCAGACCCGCGAGGCCAGCGCGCTCAAGGCCAAGGCTGATTTGGATCTGCAGGCGGCCCGGCTTAGTGCCGAGCAGTCCGCTCGCACGGCTTATCTGAACGTGGTTGCTGGTCTGTCGCAGGTCAGCGCGCTAGAAGCCGCCGAGAAATCCAGCAAGCTGGCGTTGGATTCCAACAAACTCGGCTACGAGGTCGGTGTGCGGATCAACATCGATGTGCTCAATGCCCAGCAGCAGCTCTATGCAGCACAGCGGGATCTGTCCAAGGCCCGCTACGACACCCTGCTGGCCAGTCTCAAACTCAGAGCGTCTGTTGGCAGCCTGCAGACCAATGACCTGGACACCATCAGCCGGCTGCTGCAGCCAAGCACCGCAGCCACTGGCTCATCCTCCAACGCGACTGCCGCCACCAAGACTCAATAGGGCCTCCAGGGTTCTCTGTGTGGCTCCGCGGTGTTCGATGACAAACGCCCGAGCCTGCTCGCAGGCAACGGCAAAGCGGTGGGCATCCGAGGCGAGTTGGCTGGCCTGTTCAAAAAAGGCGTCATAAGAGCCAATCCCAACGCCAGCCCCCTTCTCCTTGAGCAGTCGGGCCATCTGGTGAAAGTTGAACATGTGCGGGCCCATGAACACCGGGCGCCCCTGGGCGCAGACCTCAATGGGATTTTGTCCGCCAAGTGGTTGCAGGCTGCCACCCATGAGCGCCAGATCACTGGCGGCCACATAGGCGGCCATCTCACCGAGTGAGTCACCAACCCAGACCTCTGTCTCGCTGGTCAACTGCTGGGTAACCGATCGACGGGCGACCTGAAGACCGGCCTGCTCGGCCAATTGCACGACTCGATCAAAACGCTCCGGGTGACGTGGCACCACCACCAAGAGGGTTCGGCCGAAACCAGACGCCCGAACCTGTTCGGTCCGCTCAGCGTCATCCATCGCCTGCCCCAACCGAGCACGCTGCCAGGCGGCAAACAACTCTTGCTCTTCATCCTCGCGACTGCTGACCACCAGCCAGACCTGGTCAAAAGACCAGCCTGTGCGCCACTGCTGACCGAGAGACGCCTTGCTCTCGTCAATCGACACATCAAACTTGAGGCTGCCGGTCACCACCATCCGGCCTGCGTAGCCCACCTGCTGGAAGCGCCGGGCATCGTCCTGCGTCTGGGCACAGATCAGATCAAGCCTCGCCAAGGCCGGCCGGGCCAACCAGGCAAACCGGTGCATCTGCCGCGCGGACCGAGCCGACAGACGGGCATTGATCAAGACCATGGTCAGGCCGGCCTGCTGGGCCTGCGCCAACAGGTTGGGCCAGAGCTCGGTCTCCATCAGCAGGCCCAACTCGGCTCCCGTCCACTTCAGAAATCGACGATTGGCCCAAGGCAGGTCATAGGGCAGATAACACTGGACCAGTCTTGGATTGGGGCCAACCAACAAGTCTTCGCAGAGGCTGGCGCCAGTCTGCCGGCCAGTGGGGGTGGTGTGGGTCATCACCACGCGGGCCCCCACGCCCTTCGCATCAAGCCAAGCCCGCAGGAGTGGGACGGCCGCCTGGGTCTCGCCCACAGAGACCGCATGCAGCCAGAGGACAGGTCCGTCCCCTTCAAAGGCGCGGGACTGCGCGCCTGAAACCGGCCCCCAGAATCGCTCCGTCCAATGCTGACGATAGGCCTGGGCGCGACGACCACGCAGCCACAGATAAGTCATCAAGAAGGGCACCAGCAGCACCCCCACCAGGGTGTAAGCCAGACGACTTAACTGCATGCCAACGCCCCGGTGTCTTGGGCCAGCCAAGCCTGCATCTGGTCAAAGACGGCGGCTGGCTCGGCCGAGCGTCTATCCAGGCTTCGGCCATGTGCCGCCCATTGCAGACCAAAGCGACTGATGGGTGTGCTCAGAAACAAACCCAGGGTCGGGCGACCCATGGCAGCGGCCCAATGGGTCAGTCCAGAGTCAACGCCCACCACCACCTGGGCACTGGCGAGCCATTCGCCCATCTCGGCCAACGATCTGGGTGTCAAGGCCAGTCCGTGACATGACTGCGCCAGCTGTTGGGCCCGCTGGAATTCCTCGGAGTGACCACTGGGAAAGACCGGCACAAACCCGGCTGCACTGACCTTGGTCGCCAGCTGCTGCCAGTGCTCCACGGCCCAGGTCTTCTCGGATCGGCTCGAACCATGGGCCATGAGGACCAGGCCGCGGTAGGCCACCCGAGACGTCGATCCATCTTGGGGACGAGAGGCGATGGACATCAGCCTTGCAACATCACCACCCTCTTGCATCTGGCGTCGGGTATTGGGGTCACTGGCAAAGACCGACTGGGGATCGTAAACCAAGGGCTGATCATCTGGACCAAGGTTCATGAGCGGCGGGATGTCGAGTGCCTGACCGAATAGGGTCAACAGACGACGAACCGCATGGTCGGTCGGTGGACTCTGGACCCCTCGGTCCACGGCCCACGCGGCCGGTCGCTCCCGGGCACTCTGTGCATCAAAACCCCAGCGTGGGCCATGCACCTCCGCCAGCCGATTGACCACAGCACTCTTGACCAGACCCTGGGCATCGATCAGTTGATCGTAGGTCTGGGCCTGAAGGCCTCTGACAAACTGGCGAATCTCGCGCCAGGTGTCACCAAGCCCGTTGTAACGAAACAGGCGCTTGCGCCAACGACGCAAGGCCAAGACATGGACATGCTCCACCAAGACAGACCGGCGAACCACGTCGGCAAAGGCCTCCTCGACCACCCAATGCAGCCGCAGGTCAGGTCGATGGGCCCGCACCACCGCGGCCGCCACCAGGCCATGCACCACATCGCCCATGGAGCTCGTCTTGATGACGAGGAGTCTTGTCATGCCTTAGAAGGGCAACTGCGCAGACGGCATCACCGACAGCAGACCGGCTTTGAATTCCGCCTGAATCCGGGCCAGAGCCTGCTCGGTATCGGCCTCAAATCGGAGCACCACCACCGGCGTGGTATTCGAGGCACGGGCCAGACCAAAGCCATCGGCATATTCCACGCGAATGCCGTCGATGGTGATTCGAGACTGGGCCGTTGGGAAGTCCGCCTCGTCGCGCAGTCGGGCGACCACCTCGTGGTTCTCGCCCTCTTGTGTCTTGACCTGTAACTCTGGTGTGGAGATCGCATCGGGCAGAGACTCTAAAACCGCCGAGGGGTTGTCGCTTCGAGACAGGATCTCCAGCAGCCGAGCAGCCGCATAAAGCCCATCGTCAAAACCGTACCAGCGGTCGTTGAAGAAGACGTGCCCACTCATCTCACCAGCCAGAGGCGCCTTGGTCTCTTTCAGCTTGGCCTTGATCAGTGAGTGTCCCGTGCGCCACATCAGGGGCTCACCGCCATGGGCCCGGATGTGCTGGGCCAGTTGGCGACTGCACTTCACATCAAAAATAATCTGGGCACCTGGCTGCTTGGCCAGGACATCTGCGGCATAAAGCATGAGCTGACGATCAGGCCAGATGATCTTGCCCGATCGAGTGACCACACCCAGACGATCCCCATCACCATCAAAGGCCAGTCCCAATTCCAGGTCCTGGGCCGCAACGGTTGCAATCAAGTCCTCCAGGTTGTGCGGATCAGCCGGGTCTGGGTGGTGATTGGGAAAGGAGCCATCCACCTCACAAAACAGACTGGTGAGATCGGCCCCGAGTCGCTTCATGAGCTGGGGGGCTAGTTCTCCAGCCACCCCATTGCCGGCATCCATCGCCACGCGCATCGGTCTGGCCCATTTCACATCCGAGACGATGCGATCCAGGTAGGCCTGGCGAACATCGGCCTGACTGACCTGACCCAGACGCCCGCCCGTCTTCACCTGGTCGGCATGCGCCTGGCTCTCTCCAGAGACGATGGATCGATACAAGGTCTGAATGGCCTCCCCTGACAGGGTGGTGCCAGCCACCATCATCTTCAGGCCGTTGTAGTTGGGGGGGTTGTGACTACCGGTAATGGCCACGCCTGTGCCGGTCTGCAGCTCATGGGTCGCAAAGTAGACGACTGGTGTGGGCACCATGCCAATCTGAATCACATCGATGCCAGCTTGGGTCAGTCCCTTGGTGAGCGCATCCACCAGGCGCGGGCCGGACAGACGGCCATCTCGGCCCACCACGCAGCTTGACTGGCCCTGTTGATGCATCAGCAGGCCCAGGGCCTGACCAATGGCCAAGACGCCCTCCTCGGTCAGGGTCTGGTCGACGATCCCACGAATATCGTAGGCCTTGAAAATGGAGGCAGGCAGGTTCATGGTGACTATTCTAAGATGGGGGCTATGGCGACCTACGCAATCGGAGACGTTCAGGGCTGCGCTGACAGTTTAACGGCCCTGGTCGGCCAACTCCCCTTTCGACGAGACCGAGACCAACTCTGGTTTGTGGGGGACCTGGTGAACCGTGGGCCTCAGTCTGCCCATGTCCTGCGCATGATCCGGGCGGCAGGTCCGCAGGCCATCTGCGTCTTGGGCAATCACGACCTTCACCTCCTGGCCGTCTCCTGCGGCGCGAGAACGCCATCGCTCTCAGACACCCTGGACGACGTCCTGGACGCTCCCGACGCCAAAGAGCTCGTTGAATTTGTCCGCCACCAGCCACTGGCGCATCACGCCCAAGGCGTCCTCATGGTACATGCTGGCGTGCTGCCCAACTGGACCACGGGTCAGACCTTGGCACTGGCCGATGAAGTCTCCAAGCGCCTCAAGAGCAGTCACTGGCAGGACTTCATGCACGAGATGTACGGCAATGCACCGGCCCACTGGCGCGATGGTCTTCGAGGCCACACCAGACTGAGGGCTGTGGTGAACGTGCTGACCCGGTTGCGCTATCTGCGCACCAACGGTGAGATGGAATTCAAGTGCAAATCCAACCCCAGCGCTGCACCGGCTGGTCTGGTGCCCTGGTTTGCTGCACCCAATCGCAAGACGGCCCGACAACGCATGGTCTTTGGCCACTGGTCGACGCTGGGTTTGCGCGTTGGCCCAAGACTGATGGGGCTTGACACCGGATGCGTCTGGGGTAGTTTTTTAACCGCGGCACGACTAGACGACGGAACGATCTTTCAGCAGGTCGCCATCGATGGTCGGGCCAGTGACTGAGGCGATCAAGCCCCGGGCATGATCGGACAAAGGCCCTCGCAGCTGCTTGGCCGGTAGGTCCCAGTCGCGCCCATAGAAACTTGGGTGGACATGACAGCGGGCTGACAAGCCTGGAGTGGTCAGAATCGCCACCATGGATTGCAACAGCGTCATCTCGCCAATGTAGGCTGGCACGGTGCTGGGCTGGCCGGCTTGACCATATCGAATCGTCAAGGCGCAGATGGGCAAGTCCAAGTCCTGCTGGGCCAAGGAGAACAGGTTGCTGTGAAAGGGCAGCAGGCCGAGTCCATCACTGGTCGTGCCCTCCGGAAAGAACAAGACCGCATGCCCAGCCTTGAATCGTGCGGCTGCCTGGTGCAAGACACCCCGCAACGCATGCCGAGAACCGCGCTCAATGAAGATGGTGCCCGACAGGCGCACCAGCCAGCCAATGACGGGCCAGCTGCGGATCTCCGACTTGGCAATGAAGACCACCGGCGCCTGGGCTAGCACCACATAGATGTCGATCCAGGAGATGTGATTGGAGACCAGCAGACAAGGGTTGGGCCAGCCAGCCGGCTGTCCGGTGACGTGGAGCCTGACCCCACAAATGGCCAACAGCAGCCTGGAAAAAGTCTTCATGGCCAGGGCGCGCATGGACCGTCCCAGCCAGGGCATGAGGGCCACCGCCCAGGCAAGACCCAACAAGACCAGCGCCGCCAGAGCAGGCAGACGCCAACTCAGCCGGCGCCAGCCCAGCAGCGTCATGCAGAGGCGGAGCGGGTAAAGACGCTACGACCGTCGACGACGGTGGCGCGCACTCGGCCCAGCACCTCACGGCCGATGTAAGGCGTGTTGCGACCTTGGCTGTAGAGCGTGTCGTTGGTGACCAGCCATGGCTCATCGGGTGAGAAGACACAGAGGTCCGCCTGACCACCGACAGCCAGGCTGGCGCAGTCGCGTCTGAGAATCTTGGCAGGACCCTGGGTCAGCAGGCCGATCGCTTTTTCGATGGGCTGTTTGTCTTCGCTGGCCCACTTCAGCGTCAGGGGCAGAAGCAGCTCCAGGCCAATCACGCCAGGCTCGGCCTCGCCAAAGGGCAGTTGCTTGGCATCGTCATCCACCGGAGAGTGGTCCGAGCAGATGGCATCAATGGTGCCGTCGATCAGACCCGCGCGAAGGGCAGAACGGTCGCGGTCGCTTCGGAAGGGTGGGTCGACGCGCAGGTTGCTGTCGTAGTCACCAATGTCCACATCAATCATGTGCAGATGGTGAACGGCCACATCTGCAGTCACCGGCAGACCCTCTCGTTTGGCCTGACGAATCAACTCGACCCCAGCCGCCGAAGACAGTCTGCAGACATGCAGGGCCACACCGGTGATGCGCACCAATTCAAACAGGGTCATCAGGCGCAGGGTCTCGTTGGCGGTCGGTACACCGGGCAGACCCAGCCGGCCAGCGACCGGCCCGCTGTGGGCCACGCCACTGGCGCCCAAGAAGGGATCACGGGCATAGGCCCAGACCGTGTAATCAAAGGTCTTGGCGTACTGCATGGCTCGGAAGAGGACCTGGGTGTCGACCAGTGGCTGTGTGGACTGCGAGAAGCCTACACAGCCGGCTTCGGTCAGCTCTGCCATCTCGGTCAGACGCTCACCAGCCAGCCCAACCGTCAAGGCGCCAAGGGGGTGAACATGGGCCTGACCCAGGCTGCGCGCGCGGTGCTTGAGCATTTCCACCAACCCAGGCTCATCCAGAGGTGGATCGGTGTCGGGTGGACAGATGAGACGAGTCACGCCACCTGCCACCGCTGCCCGCATTTCGGACTCTAGTGTGGCCTTGTATTCAAAGCCGGGCTCCCGCAATCGAGCAGACAGGTCGACCAGACCGGGCGTCACCAGACAGCCCTTGGCATCGATCACCAGATCAGCCGTGAAACCATCGGGGGCCTGGCCGGCCGGCAGCATGGCCTGGATAGAACCCTGGGCAATGAACAAATCCGTGGGCTGGGCAGCCGACTCGCTGTGAGCCAGCAGTCGCCCACCTTTGATGGCAATGCGCGGAAAGGCGGCTGGCTGATGGGGCAGGGCCTGGGGGTGGGCTTTGGATTGCACTGGGTTCATGGCTTGGCCCTGTTCAGAATGCTCATCACCGCCATGCGGATGGCGATACCAAAGGTCACCTGCGAGAGGATGACCGACTGCGCGCCATCGGCCACCGCCGAATCGATCTCCACACCCCGGTTCATGGGACCTGGGTGCATCACAATGGCATCGGGCTTGGCCAGCCTCAGCTTCTCCTCGGTCAGGCCGTAGTGCTTGAAGTACTCCTGCGGGCTGGGCAGCATGGCGCCGCGCATGCGCTCGTTCTGTAGCCGCAGCATGATGATCACATCAACATCCTCGAGACCCTTGGCCAGGCTGGTGTAGGGCGTGACGCCCATCTCTCGCAAGCCAGACGGCAGCAGCGTCAGAGGACCAATGGCACGAATGTCTGGCACCCCCAGGGTGGTGAGCGCATGAATGTCGGAGCGGGCAACACGCGAGTGCAGCAGGTCGCCGACAATCGCCACTCGCAGCTGACTGAAGTCACCCTTGTAGTGGGCGATGGTGAACATGTCGAGCAGGGCCTGGGTGGGATGCGCATGACGACCGTCACCGGCATTCATGATGTGAATGTGCGGAGCCACCTGGTTGACATGCTTGGCAATCAGATAGGGCGCACCACTCTGGTTGTGGCGCACCACAAACATGTCGGCCCGCATCGCCACCAGGTTGTCGATGGTGTCGAGCAGGGATTCTCCCTTGGCGGTGCTCGAGGCATTGACATTCAGGTTCACCACATCGGCGCTCAGCTTCTTGGCGGCGATCTCAAAAGTGGTGCGGGTGCGGGTGGAATTTTCAAAGAAGATGTTGAAGATGCTCTTGCCGGCCAACAGATCCGCGTTGCGAACCGTCATCTGCTCCAGGTCTAGGAAATCCTTGGCATGCGACAGGATCTCCAGGACGATGGCCCTGGGCAGGCCCTCGGTCGACAGCAGGTGCGTGAGTTCGCCCCGCGAATTAAGCTGAATTGATCTTGGCATTCAGGTGACCTTGCAAAAGAATGGCTGCAGCCTGGGCATCGATGTCGCCGGCCTCAGGCGCACAGGCAGAAGTGTAGCGCTCATCTTCCAAGACAACCGGCAGACCAAAGCGGCCGTGCAGCTGGTTGGCAAATCGCTGACAACGCTCGGCGAAGGGATGCGGCTGTCCGTCTGGATAGACCGGTAGTCCAACCACCAGGGCCATGGGCTCCCACTGGGCGATCAGTTCTGAGATCTGGGCAAAGCGAGCGGCCTTCGGGTCTGTGGCGACCTGGGCCAGCGGCCTGGCGCCACCGGTGAGGGTGTTACCAATGGCAACGCCAATGCGCTTTTCGCCAAAATCGAAGGCCAGCAGGGTGCCGGCCTGACCGTCAGGCGTGGCCAACGGCCCCCGACAGATTGAGCGGGTCCACGCCGAGCATGGCAAAGGCCGCGCTGAGACGATCCTCAGGCGCAACTGAGAACAAGACATCTGCATCGTGCAGCGGCACGGTCAGCCAGGCGTTGGCGGCGAGCTCGGCATCGAGCTGACCCTCGCCCCAGCCCGAGTAGCCCAAGGCCACCAGCAGGCGGTTGGGTCCCTGACCCTTGGCGGTCGCCTCGAGGATGTCGCGAGAGGATGTCAGCCCGATCTCGGGTAAGCCACCGGCAACACGCAGCGTAGAACTCCACTGGCCGACAGGCTCGTGCAGGACAAAGCCACGGTCGGTCTGCACGGGACCACCGATCATGACGGGAATGTCCGAGCCGTCGTCGGCTGCACAGAGGTCGTTGGTCTCAGGCTTGAGATCGATGCGGGCAAACAGGCTGGCCAGGGACATGTCGGCAGGTCGGTTCACCACGATCCCCATGGCGCCCTGCGGATTGTGTTCTGCGACGAAGACCACCGTGCCGCCAAAGGTGGGATCCATGAGCGATGGCATGGCCACGAGCAGTTGGCCAGCAACGCTGGGGAAATTGGTGGAATCCTTGGTCAATTGGGCCTCCTGTGTGGCCTGTTCCACGGCATGATTGTGATCGTCAGTCCAGCGTTGACCCATGGCCTGATTCTAACCTCGAACCCAGACGGATGACCAGCCTTTGACCGCAAGCCCCTCCAAGTCACTCCCACCACGCTCATCGCCCTCCTCACCCTGCCAGCTGGTGTGGCTGCGGCGTGACCTGCGCCTGGAGGACCACGCGGCCCTGGCCCAGGCCCTGCAACACCCAGAGCCCATCGTGCCGGTCTTTGTCTTTGACCGCGACATTCTGGATGACCTGCCGGACACGGATCGGCGAGTGGCTTTTCTGCACGAGACCCTGGAATTGCTCCAGGTGGAGCTGGTTCAGGCTGGCGGTGGCCTGCTGGTAGTCCATGGACGCGCCCAAGAGGCCATGCCTGCCCTGGCCGAGGCCTTGGGCGCCGTGCGGGTCATCTGCGCAGAGGACTATGAGCCTCAGGCGATTGCACGAGATCAGGCGGTGGCCCAGGCCTTGGCTGCCAGCGACATTGCCATGGAGCAGGTGCAAGACCAGTGCGTCTTTGCCAAGCAGCAGCTGCTAACCGGGGCTGGCCGTCCCTTCTCGGTCTTCACACCCTACAAGAATGCCTGGCTCAAGGCCTTTACCGATGGACACGCCGCCGCGCGGTCCACCGCTGGGCTCGCCAAGGCGTTGATGGACCCCAGCGTGGTCATGTCGCGGTTAAAGGCCATGCCGGCCCACCAATCCATCGAGCGCTATGGGGTCAGCCAACTGCCCAGCCTGTCCGAGATGGGTTTTGCGCCAGTGGCGCCAGCCACCCCCCAGGGCAAGGCTGCACCGCTTCAGGCCGGGCCCGGTGCGGCGCAGGCCTTGCTTCAGGACTTCGTGGGTCGCATGGGTCAGTACAGGGATGCGCGGGACTTTCCGGCCAAAAAGGGTCCGTCCTATCTGTCGGTTCACCTGCGCTTTGGCACCATCAGCACCCGCGAATGTGTGCGCCAGGCCATGGGGCTCATCCAAACCGATCCAGCCCAGTCGGTCGGTGCCCAGACCTGGCTCTCTGAGCTGATCTGGCGGGAGTTTTATTTTCAGATTCTGGCCAACTTCCCGCATGTGGTGACCCATAGCTTCAAGCCCATCTACGATCGGATTGAATGGCTGGCCGAGGACGATCCGCGATTTGAGCCACGCTGGCAGGCCTGGTGTACGGGCCAGACCGGCTACCCACTGGTGGATGCCGGCATGCGGCAGCTCAACCAGACGGGCTACATGCACAACCGCCTGCGCATGGTGGTGGCCAGCTTCCTCACCAAAGACCTGGGCATTCACTGGCTGCGCGGTGAGCGCTACTTTGCCCTGCAGTTAAATGATTACGACCTGTCGGCCAACAATGGTGGCTGGCAGTGGGCAGCGTCAACGGGCTGTGATGCCCAGCCCTACTTTCGGATCTTTAACCCGGTGTCGCAGAGTGAGAAGTTTGATCCCAAGGGACAGTTCATTCGGCGGTATGTGCCGGAGCTCACAGATCTATCCGACAAGGACATTCATGCGCCATGGCTGGCACCGGCAATCAGCCTGCAGTCAGCGGGTGTGAAACTGGGAGAGCACTACCCCCAGCCCGTTGTCGATCATGCGCAGGCCCGCGCCGAGACGCTGGCCCGATTTGCGGTGGTCAAACAGTCTGGCGACTGATTAGATTTCCACCATCTCGAAGTCGGACTTCTGGGCCCCGCACTCTGGGCAGGTCCAGGTGATGGGAACGTCCTCCCATTTGGTGCCAGGAGCGATGCCCTCATCGGGCACACCGGCGGCCTCGTCGTAGATCCAGCCGCAGATTAAGCACATGTATGTCTTCATAGTCTCGATCACTCTAGAATGTCCGCATTATGACCCAGCAAACCATTCAAACCAGCCAGGCCCTGTTTGATCAGGCTCAAAAAACCATTCCGGGTGGGGTTAATTCACCGGTTCGAGCCTTTGGCTCGGTCGGTGGGAC
>JBMSJG010000010.1:0-17677 GCA_049418645.1 Burkholderiaceae bacterium
CGATCGAGAGTTTTTCTGATCTGCGTTGGGCCTTGCTGCAACGACTGGTGGCGCATGGCGAGTTGGACGTGTCGATGCAGGTGGGGTCAGCTGAGGGCAGTCGAGCGGTCGCCGGTGAGCGCGCTGGTGCGGTCAAGACCGTCAGGCTGGTGCTGACACGCGAGCAGGCATCCCGGCCCGACCCCAGCACTGGACAGCCCAAGTCCCCCGAAGCCCTCATCGCCCAGTTGGGTCTGCGTCCCCAGAGTCTGGCCGTCCGCATTGCCGGTGTGCAGCCGGGCAGTCCGGCCGACCTGGTTGGGCTGAGAGAGGGCCAGGTTGTTTTGGCGGTCAATGGGCAGTCGGTCAGCCAGCCGACGGACATCAGCGCTGCGGTATCTGCAGCCGGGGGCCAGGCGTTGGCCCTTCTCGTGACAACACCCATGGCCGATGATCCCCACAGTGAAAGGCCTGGCAGCAGACAGACCGTGACGGTTACGCCGGCCCAGTCTGCCCCCGGCCCTGGCGCTGCAGGCGTGGGCGCGAGACCTTGGCGCCTGGGTGTGTCCTTGGCGCCCGTCTACCAAGAGACCCATCGGCAGCACAGCCTGCCGCAGTCGGTGGTTCGGGGACTCGATCGGACCGTGGACATGTTTGTTCTGAGTTGGCAGGCGATCGGACGCATGGTGGTGGGCAGTCTGTCCTGGCGTGAGCTGAGCGGCCCGGTCTCCATCGCCGGTGCAGCGGGACAGTCGGCGGCTGTGGGGATCACCGCGTTTGTCTCGTTTCTGGCCTTGATCAGCGTGAGCATCGGCGTGCTCAACCTCATGCCCATTCCAATGCTGGACGGGGGGCACCTCCTGTATTATTTGGCCGAGTGGGTCCGTGGAAAGCCGCTGTCTGCCCAGGCTCAGCAGTTGGGCCAGAGGATGGGACTGGTGGCCATCGTGCTGCTGACCAGCCTGGCCTTGTTCAACGATGTTTTAAGGGTTTTGGGACTCTAGGCCGGGCGCGCGAGCGAGACCAGCCGGGACCGACAGTCAAAAGGAACAACATGCCGACACAGACGCTTCAACCCACCGTTACTCGCCTGAGCCTGGCCATTGGCCTGTCTCTGGCGTCCTTGGCGGTTCAGGCCCAGGTCCAGCTGCCAGCCCCTGCGGCGCCGGCAGCCCAGCCTGCAGCCAGCGGAGTGTCCGGGGTCGTCATTCGCGATGTCAGGGTCGAGGGTCTGCAGCGAATCGAGCCCGGTACGGTGTTCTCCTATCTGCCGATCAAGGTCGGCGATCGAATGTCCGAAAACGGCATCACCGAGTCGGTCCGCCTGTTGTTTGCCACTGGTTTTTTCAAGGATGTTCGGGTCGAGCTAGAGGGTGACGTGCTGGTGGTGCTGCTCGAAGAGCGTCCTGCCATTGGTGTGGTCGAGATCACTGGCTCCAAGGAGTTCGACAAGGACACCCTGAAAAAGGCCTTGGCCGATTCTGGGCTGGCCGAGGCCCGCATTTTTGACCGGGCCCTGCTGGACCGTGCCGAGCAGGAGCTCAAGCGCCAGTATCTTGGGCGCGGCAAGTACGACGTGCAGATCCAGTCGACCATCACGCCGCTGGAGCGAAACCGAGTGGCGGTCTCGATCGCCATCGACGAGGGCGAGGATGCCCGCATCAAAGAGATCCGGATCGTGGGGGCCAAGGCCTTTAAGGAAAAAGACCTGCTCTCCGAGTTCAAGCTCTCCACGCCCACCTGGATGTCCTGGTACACCAAGTCAGACCAGTACTCCCGACAGAAGCTCACCGGTGACATCGAGACCCTCAAGTCGTTCTACCTGAACCGTGGCTACCTGGAGTTTGTGGTCGACGCGACGCAGGTGTCCTTGTCGGCTGACCGCAAGGATGTCTTTATCACCCTGGTGATCAACGAAGGTGAGAAGTTCAACTTTGGAGAGGTCAAGCTGGCGGGTGATCTGCTGGGTCAGCCTGCCCAGTTTGAAAAGCTGCAGACCCTGAAATCCGGCGAGGTGTTCTCGCAAGAAAAGCTGCTGGCCGTGACCAAGGCCATGACCGATCGCATGGGTGAGCTGGGCTACGCCTTTGCCAACGTCAACCCGCTGCCCCTCATCGATCGGACCAACAAGCGGGTGGACTTTACCCTCCAGCTCGATCCAGGCCGTCGGGTCTACGTGCGTCGGATCAACATCAGTGGCAATGCCAAGACCCGCGACGAGGTCATTCGTCGCGAGATGCGTCAGTTCGAAGCATCCTGGTATGACAGCGAGCGGATTCGCCTGTCTCGCAATCGAATCGATCGCCTGGGCTACTTCAAGAGCGTGGAGGTCAACACCGATGCGGTGGTTGGGGCCTCGGATCAGGTGGACGTCAACGTCAAGGTCGAGGAACGGCCCCTGGGCAGCCTGACCTTCGGTGTGGGTTTCTCCAGTTCCGACAAATTGGTGCTGTCGGGCTCAGTGGCCCAGCAAAACTTCCTGGGCACCGGTACCGATGTGAAGTTCGAGGTCAACACCAGCAAGGTCAGCCGCACCTTTGCCATCAGTCACGTGGACCCCTACTGGACCGACGATGGCGTGAGCCGCTCCTTCGACCTCTACACCCGCAAGTTCAATGCCGATGAGCTGAGCACCCTGGGTCAGTACTCGATTGAGACCGCCGGTCTGGGCATGCGCTTTGGCGTGCCCTATACCGAGGAGGACCGCATTTTCTTTGGTGCTGCCTATGAGCAGCAGAAGGTGGGCGGGTCTCCCAACAGTGTCACCAACCCCAATTTCTACAGCTACCAACAGTCTCACCCGGGCGGGGCCGATGCCTATCTGCTGACCCTGGGCTGGTCGCGTGACTCACGCGACTCGTCCATCGCCCCGAGCAGCGGTCGTTACCAGTACGTCAACGGTGATTACGGCACGCCCATTGGTGAGCTGGAGTATTTGCGTCTGACCTATGGCCACCAGTGGTTCAAGGGGCTGACCAAGTCCATTACCTATGCCATCAACACCGAGCTGGGCTATGGCCTGGGTCTGGCTGGTCAGAATTACCCGGCGACCAAGAACTTCTATGCCGGTGGTATTGGATCCATCCGCGCCTTCTCGAGCAGCACCGTGGGTCCCAAGAGCAGCGACAACTCCACCGCGCTCGGTGGCAACCGGCGACTGGTCATCAACAACGAGCTGCTCTTTCCCCTGCCGGGCATGGCCCAGGATCGCACCATTCGCCTGTTTACCTATTTGGACCTGGGCAACGTCTGGGGTGAGGTGGGCACCAATGGTGGTCTGAGGGCCTCCACGGGCGTTGGCCTGAGCTGGCTGTCGCCTGTTGGACCGCTCAAGCTCAGCATGGGCAATGCCATTCGCAAGGAAACCGGTGACAAGACCCAGCGGCTGCAATTCCAGATTGGCACTGGCTTCTAAGGTCTGACCGCCGGGGTCTATGAGACACTGTGGACTGGGTCAGCTGGCTGACCATCCGTACTTTAGATATTTAAGACAGAAGGATTGTTTATGCGTTTGATGGCTGTGATGGGACGATCGATGGGTTGTTTGGCCGTGTTGGGAGGCGTGATGCTGACCCTGCAGCCGGCCGTGGCCGCTGATACCAAGGTGGGTTTTGTGAGCACCGAACGGGTCCTGCGCGAGTCCTCTCCGGCCAAGGCGGCCCAGAAAAAACTGGAGCAGGAGTTTGCCAAGCGCGAGAAGGAGCTCCAAGAGGCGTCGGCCAAGCTGCGTGGCATGGTCGAAAAGCTTGAGCGTGACGCACCGGTTATGTCAGAGGCCGATCGTGGCAAGCGTCAGCGCGAGATCTCGGACACCGAGCGTGACCTGCAGCGTCGCCAGCGCGAGTTCCGCGAGGATCTCAACCAGCGTCGCAACGAGGAACTGGCGGTGGTGGTCGAGCGGGCCAACAAGGCGATTCGTCAGATTGCAGAGGCCGAGAAGTACGACATCATCTTCCAAGAGGCCGTCTACGCCTCTCCGCGAATTGACATCACCGAGAAGGTCGTTCGCGTCTTGAATGGCCAGTCCAAGTAGTTTCCTCTCGGTTGCCGATCTGATTCAACGCCTCGGGGGTGATCCCCGAGGAGACCGCGCGTTTCCCGTCCTTCAGTTCCGACCGCTGGCCCAGGCTGGTGCCTCGGATGCGGCCTTTGCCGTTCACGAGCGAATGGCCGAGCAGGTGAGTGCCAGCCGGGCTGGTCTGATGATCCTGCCGCCCTCGCTGGCCCAGTTGGCCGATCGTTTCAAGGCGGCCATCGTGGTGGCGGATCCCTACCTCTACTTTGCTCAAGTGGCGGGTCTCATCCAGGCCTCGAATCGAGCCGCTCAGGTTCAAGAGACCCAGGTTCATCCCTCTGCAGTGGTCGCCCAGACGGCCAAGCTTGGCCAGAGGGTGCGAATTTCGGCGGGTGTGGTGATCGAGGAGGGGGCCGAGATTGGCGACGACACCGACATTGGCCCTGGCTGCGTGATTGGGGCCCACAGCCGAATTGGGGCAGCAGGTCTGCTGCATGCCCGGGTCAGCCTGGGTGCTGGCGTTCAGATTGGCCAACGCGTGGTCATCCAAAGTGGAGCGGTGTTGGGCTCTGACGGGTTTGGCTATGCCCCCAATGCCGATCGTCATTGGGTCAAGATTCCGCAGGTCGGTGGGGTGGTGATTGGTGATGATGTCGAGATTGGCGCCAACACGGTGATCGACCAGGGCACCATGAGTCCGACCCGAATTGGGCACGGGGTCAAACTCGACAACCTGATTCAGGTGGCCCACAACGTCGAGATCGGAGATCACACGGCCATCGCTGGCTGTGTGGGGATTGCTGGTAGCGCCAAGATCGGACGCTACTGTCAGATCGGTGGGGCTGCTGGCATTCTGGGGCACCTGCAGATTGCAGATGGCACCATCATTGGTCCGATGAGCCTGGTCATGTCCTCCATCGAGACGGCCGGCAAGTATGTCGGGGTCATGCCCCTGGCCCCGGAACGACAATGGGAAAAGAGTGCGGCTATTATTCGTCGCCTGCCAGAGATGAGACGCAGCCTGAGTCGGCTGGGGCAGGTGGTGGGCCTTCAGCGCGACCCTACAACAGACGCCTAGCCGTCCTTGATCACCACAACCAAGACAAAGCCAACAAGAGAGCCTCACATGAAACTGGACATTCAAGCCATCCTGGATACCCTGCCGCACCGCTATCCCTTCTTGCTGGTGGATCGGGTGCTCGAGCTCGAACCGGGTCAGCGCATCCTGGCCCAGAAGAATGTGACGGCCAACGAGGAGTTCTTCAACGGCCACTTCCCGAACTACAAGGTGATGCCTGGCGTGCTGATCATCGAGGCCCTGGCCCAGGCGGCGGGCATTCTGTCCTTTAAGACCATTGACAGCCAGGCCAGCGATGAGCAGGTCTATTTCTTTGCTGGCATCGACAATGCGCGCTTCAAGCGTCCGGTGGTGCCCGGCGACGTGGTCATGCTGGAGGTCTTCATCGAGCGTCACGCTCGCGGCATCTGGAAGTACAAAGCAAAGGCCATGGTGGATGGTCAGCTGGCGGCCGAGGCCGACCTGATGTGCGCCCTGCGTGAAGTGCCCAAAGCACCCGTGGCCAGCTAGGAATCGAGTTACCGTGAATCAGATCCATCCAACGGCCCTGGTTGACCCCAAGGCCCAGCTCGGCAAGAACGTTCAGGTTGGCCCCTTTGCCATCGTTGGTCCTGAGGTGCAGTTGGGAGACGGCTGCCAGGTGATGGCCTACGCCCAGGTGATTGGGCGCACCACCATGGGGGCCAACAACACCATTCATTCCCACTGCGTGATCGGCAACGTGCCGCAGGACAAAAAGTACGCCGGTGAACCCACCGAACTGCGCATCGGCGCCGAGAATACCTTTCGGGAGTGTTGCACCGTGAACCTGGGTACTGCCCAGGACAGGGGTGTGACCACCATCGGTGATCGCAACTGGGTCATGGCCTATGTCCACATTGCCCATGACTGTGACGTGGGCTCCAACACCATCATGGCCAATGCGACCCAGCTGGCCGGTCATGTCCAGGTGGGGGATTGGGCCATTCTGGGCGGCCTGACGGGTGTTCATCAGTTTGTGCGCATTGGTGCGCATGCCATGACCGGTGCAGGCACTACCCTGCTGCAAGACCTGCCTCCTTATGTCATGGCCACTGGCAATCCGGCCGGTGCCCATGGCATCAACACCGAGGGGCTCAAGCGCCGTGGGTTTGATGAGCCGGCGCTATTGGCCCTTCGCCGCGCCTACAAGACGGTCTACAAGACAGGCCACACCCTGGCAGAGGCCCTGGCCCAGCTCGAGTCTGATCTTCAGGCTGCTCAGGCTGCTGGTCAGTCCTCGGTGGTCGCGGCCCTGAGCCCTTTCAAGACCTTCCTGGCTGCACCGGGTCGCGGCATCGTTCGATAGCCCACTGGCCCCATGAATCGGATTGGTCTGGTCGCGGGTGAAGCCTCTGGCGACTTGATCGCCGCCCAGGCCCTGTCGCAGTTGGGCCAAGACCAGCCGCTGGCCTTGATGGGCGTTGGGGGCCGTGCCCTTCAGGCCATTGGCATGGACTGTTGGGAGTCCTGCGACCGATTGGCAGTCCGAGGTTATGTCGAGGTGCTGGCGCATCTGCCTGGTCTCCTCAGGCTGCGTCGGCAGTTGGTTGAACGCTTCGCCGCCTCTGACTTGAATCTGTTTCTGGGTGTGGACGCACCGGACTTCAACCTGGGGCTGGCTGCCGAGTTGCATCGGCGAGGCCTGCGCACGGCCCACCTGGTGAGCCCCAGCATCTGGGCCTGGCGGGCCGATCGCCTGCCGGCCATTGAGCAGGCCGTCGACACCATGCTCTGTCTGTTTCCGCATGAGCCAGCGCTCTATGCCAAGACCAGAACACGGGCGGTCTTTGTGGGGCACCCCTTGGCGGATCGCATTCCGAAGACGTTGGACCGAGCAGAGTCAAGACAGCGCCTGGGTCTGTCCCCGCACAAGCCCGTTCTGGCGGTCTTACCGGGGTCTCGATCCTCGGAAATCGTGGCGCTGGGAGAACGCTTTTTGTCGGTGGCCATTCAGATCAGTTCGAGTCATCAGGTGCTCATGCCGGCTGCCTCTGATGTGATTGCTCGGCAGATTCGAGCACTGGCCAATTGGCGTGAGGCTGAGTTGGCTGGCGTGCGGCTGATCGAACCAACGCAGTCTGGCGAGCTGTCGGCCTCTTACCAGGCCATGCAGGCAGCAGACCTGGGACTCTTGGCCAGCGGCACGGCCACTCTGGAGGCTGCCCTTCACGGCCTGCCGATGGTCATCGCCTATCGCGTGCCCAGGCTGACCTACTGGCTTATGAAGCGAAAGGCGCTGGTCCAGCGCATTGGGCTGCCCAATCTCTTGCTCCAACGGGATCTGGTGCCAGAGCTCATTCAACAGGATTGCGAGCCTGCGCCGCTGATCGGAGCCCTTCGGTCACTTGCTGAGGACCAGCGGCGTCAGCGTGAGATGCGAGAGGCCTTTGCGCAGTTGCATGATCAATTGGCCCAGGGCTGTGCCGGTCGAGTGGCCCAGGCCCTCGGGGACTTGCTGTGATCAGGGTGGGCATCGATGAGGTCGGTCGTGGTCCATTGGCTGGTCCGGTGACGGCCTGCGCTGTGGCGCTGGGCAACTGGCGACCTGAACCACCACTGGTCCTCAAGGATTCCAAAAAGCTCTCGGCCAGGCGGCGAGAGATCCTGGCCCAACAAATTCAGAACCACGCCATCGGCGTGAGCCTGGGCTGGGCCAGCGTGCAGGAGATCGATGACCTGAACATTCTGCAGGCGACCTTCCTGGCCATGCAGCGGGCCGTGCAGGGTCTGATGGCGCAGCTGGATGGCGAGCAGGCTGTGCAGCTCATGGTGGATGGACATCTCAATCCGAGCAGCCATGCCCAAGGGCTGGACTGGCCATGGCCCACCGAGACCTGTGTTGGCGGGGATGGGCTGGTGGCCGAGATCTCCGCGGCCTCCATCGTGGCCAAGGTGGCACGCGACACGCATATGCAGGAACTGGATCAACAGTACCCTGGCTACGGCCTGTCCTCCCATGCGGGATACGGCACGGCTCAGCACCTGGCGGCACTCTCTAGCCTGGGCGTGAGCCCGGTTCATCGTCGGAGTTTCGCCCCGGTGGCCCGGCGACTCGTGGAGTCGGCCCATGGTGTTTAAGTTGATCAGCTCGGCTCAGAACGAGCAGTATCGGCTGTTGGTTCGCGCGGCCAGCGAGCCCCGGTTTCGGCGCAAGCACGGTTACATGTGGATCGAGGGCCAGCGTCTGGTCTTGGACTTTCTGGCCAGAGCGGATTCACTGGGCTCTGGCTGGCAGCCCGTCGCACTGGTGGTCAGCGAGTCCCTGCAGGCCTCAGAGGCTGCTCATGAGGCCAGTCAGTGCTGCTCGGTCCTTGGCGCCGATCCCGCGCAGTTGGTGCTCTCGGATGCCCTCTACGGAGGACTGAGTCAGCTGGTCCATGGCCCAGGACTTGGTCTGCTGGCTCAGCTGGGCCCAGCGGCTGAGACTGCGGAGGCGAGGCGGTCGGCGCAGTCGGGGTCTGTCGGACTCTCCGCCGGCGCATTACCCGATGTGGTCTTGCTGGACCGCGTGTCAGACCCTGGCAATCTCGGCGGCATTCTGCGCTCGGCGGCCGCATCCGGTTGCCGTCAGGCCTGGCTTCTGAAAGGGTCAGCCGAGGCCCACTCGCCAAAGGCTCTGCGGGCCGGCATGGGCGCCCAGTTCGGCATGGTCATCCGTGAGGACCTGGAGATCGACCAGTTGGAGCAGGCCATCGCTGAGATCGGGGGCCAGCTCGTCTTGACGGTTGCGGCATGTAACTCGGGGGCGGTGTCTCTTCACCAGGCGTCCTGGCTTGGCGATCGCAGTCCACTGGTCTGGGCCTTTGGCCAGGAGGGCAGCGGTCTGTCGCCGACCTTGTTGGCCTGGCCGGCTGCCAGGGCCCTCACCATTGACCAGAGCGATGCGGTCGAGTCCCTGAATGTCAATGCAGCCGCGGCCGTCTGTCTTTTTGAGCGACGCCGCAGACTGGCCTGAGCCATCCGTTGCGCAAGTCCCTACAGCCGGTCAGCGTCCTAGGCTGAGGGTGTCCAGGATGGTGGTGGCGATTTCTTCGATGGACTTCGTGGTGGTCGACAGCCAGCCAATGCCCTCGCGCTTCATCATGCGCTCGGCGGCATCGACCTCGTAGCGGCAGTTCTCCAGTGCGGCGTATTTGGATCCAGGCCGTCGCTCGTTTCGGATATCCGACAGGCGCAGGGGATCGATGGTCAGGCCAAAGCATTTTTGTTTGAGGCCTTTGAGGGCAGAGGGCAGACCGTCGCGCTCGAAGTCCTCTGGAATGAGCGGATAGTTGGCGACCTTCAGGCCGTATTGCATGGACAGGTAGAGACTGGTGGGGGTCTTGCCACTGCGAGACACCCCAATCAGGATCACGTCGGCGTCATCGAGGTTCTTGGCCGACTGCCCATCGTCGTGGGCCAGCGAGAAGTTGATGGCCTCGATGCGGTTCTTGTAGGCATCGGTGTCGGTGGCATGGTGGAATCGGCCGATGGTGTGGTTGCTCTTGATGCCGAGCTCCTCTTCCAAGGGGACCACAAAGGTCTGAAAGAGGTCCAGGTGCACGGCATCGATGGCCCGAATGCAGGAGATGGTCTTGGGGTCCACCAGGGTCGAGAAGACAATCGGCCGGCGACCATCCTCTTCACGCTGTTGTTCGATCAGGCGCGCAGCCTTTTCGGCCTTCTCCAGGCTGTCCACAAAGGGCAGGCGCTTTTGCTTGAACTTCAGCTGGTCGAACTGGGACAGGATCGAGGCCCCCAAGGTCTCAGCGGTAATGCCGGTGCCGTCTGAGACGAAGAAGACGGTGCGGCCTGCAGCCTGGACCTTGACGTCGGTGTTCACTGAAATCTCCCCGCTGGTGGTTCTTGTTCTTGGTGGGCTGGCCCCAGGGGACCGACCGGGTAAACCCGGTAAAATGTTGGCAACTGACGAATTTTTCACATCTTAGGGGAGTTTTGATGAACCACGCAGGATCGGCGCAGGGCCCGGGCCACAAATCCCGGCTCGGAGAGCGCCTCGTTGTCCCTTTTGAAGAGCTGCGCATGACCGACGTCGACTCGGTGGGCGGCAAGAATGCCTCGCTGGGCGAGATGATCAGCCAGCTCCATGGGGCCGGGGTGGCAGTGCCCACCGGATTTGCCACGACTGCCCATGCCTTTCGGGTGTTTCTGCAGCACGAAGGCCTCGAGGAGCGCATTGCCAAGCGGCTCGAGGGTCTGAACACCGAGGACGTGCGTGCTCTGGCCGCCTGTGGTGCCGAGATCCGCGACTGGATTGCCAATACGCCACTGCCCCCGGCGCTCGAGGCCGAGATTCGGGCTCACTTTGATCGCCTGACCCAGGGTGACGCCAAGATGTCGCTGGCCGTTCGCTCCTCGGCAACAGCCGAGGACCTTCCGGATGCCTCGTTTGCTGGTCAGCAAGAGACCTACCTGAACGTGGAGGGCATCGAGGACGTGCTGGACAAGATTCGCCATGTCTTTGCCTCGCTCTACAACGATCGGGCCATCAGCTACCGAGTGCACAAGGGCTTCACCCATGCCGAGGTCGCCCTGTCGGCCGGCATCCAGCGCATGGTTCGGTCTGACCTTGGCGCGGCCGGCGTGATGTTCACCATGGACACCGAGTCTGGTTTTGACCAGGTGGTCTTTATCACCAGCTCCTACGGACTTGGTGAGACCGTGGTCCAGGGCGCCGTGAACCCCGACGAGTTCTATGTTCACAAGCCCATGCTGGCTGCTGGCAAGTTCCCTGTGATTCGCCGTCAGATTGGCAGCAAGCTCATCAAGATGGTCTTCTCGACCGCTGAAGAAAAAGCCGAGTCCGGCAAGTCGGTCAAGACGGTCGACGTGCCCGTTGAGCAGCGCAACCGTTATTCATTGACCCACGAACAGACCATCGAACTGGCTAAGTTCGCCGTGATCATCGAGCAGCACTACGGGCGTCCCATGGACATCGAGTGGGGCTTGGATGGACGCGATGGCAAGCTCTTTATCCTGCAGGCCCGACCCGAGACCGTTAAGTCTCAGCAGTCGGCCCATGACCAGGTGCAGCGATTTAAGCTCAAGGGCCATGGCCAGATCCTGACCTCCGGCCGGGCGATTGGCCAGAAGATCGGTGCCGGTCCTGTGCGGGTGATTGCCGATGCCAGCGAGATGGAGCGTGTTCAGCCTGGCGATGTGCTGGTGACCGACATGACCGACCCCAACTGGGAGCCGGTCATGAAGCGGGCCTCGGCCATCGTCACCAACCGCGGGGGCCGCACCTGCCACGCCGCCATCATTGCCCGAGAGCTGGGCATTCCGGCGGTGGTGGGCTGTGGGGATGCCACAGACACGGTCAAAGATGGGGCAACGGTCACCGTCTCCTGTGCCGAAGGTGACACGGGCAATGTCTATGAGGGCCTGCTAGAGACCGAGGTCACCACCGTCCAGACCGGGGCCCTGCCCAAGATCCCCGTCAAGATCATGATGAACGTGGGCAATCCTCAGCTGGCCTTTGATTTTCAGTCCACGCCCAACGAGGGAGTGGGTCTGGCCCGTCTGGAATTCATCATCAACAACAACATTGGCGTGCACCCCAAGGCCATCCTGGACTATCCCCAGGTGGACCCCGAGCTCAAGAATGCAGTCGAGCGCATCGCCCGTGGTCATGCCTCTCCCAAGGACTTCTTCGTCGACAAGCTCGCCGAGGGCGTGGCCACGATTGCAGCAGCCTTCTGGCCCAAGCCGGTGATCGTGCGCATGTCCGACTTCAAGTCCAATGAGTACCGCAAGCTGATTGGTGGCTCCCGCTACGAGCCCGAGGAAGAGAACCCCATGCTGGGCTTCCGAGGCGCCTCTCGGTACATCGCCCCCGACTTCCGGGATTGCTTTGAGATGGAGGTCAAGGCCCTCAAGCGCGTGCGCGAAGAGATGGGCCTGACCAACATGGAGATCATGGTGCCGTTTGTTCGCACCGTTGCGGAGGCCAAGCGGGTCAACGAGCTGCTGGCCGAGCATGGCCTGGCCCGTGGATCGGGTGCTGACGCCAAGGGGCAGGGCGGTCTTCGCCTGATCATGATGTGCGAGCTGCCGTCCAATGCACTCTTGGCTGAAGAGTTCTTAGAGTACTTCGATGGCTTCTCGATTGGCTCCAACGACCTGACCCAGCTGACCCTGGGGCTGGACCGAGACAGCGGCCTGGTGGCCGATGCCTTTGACGAGCGGGATGCGGCTGTGAAAAAACTGCTCGAAATGGCGATCGTGGCCTGTCGCAAGGCCAACAAGTACGTTGGCATCTGTGGCCAGGGCCCGTCTGATCACCCAGACCTGGCCCATTGGCTCATGGACATCGGCATCTCGTCGATCTCGCTCAATCCCGATACGGTGATTGACACCTGGCAGTCGCTGGCCAAGTAAGGCCGGTGCTGCTGGGCCAGCCGGGCCTTGCTCGGTGGCAATAAAAAAAGGCGGGTCCTCGCAAGAGGCCCGCCTTTGTCGTTTAGGCTGGGTTTACTTAATGACCTTGACCTGCTCGCGAGCCCCCTTCTTGAAGGTGTAGAGCGTGAGGGTGCCACCCTTGATGTCTCCCTTGTTGTCAAAGGCGATTGGGCCGGTCACGCCGTCATATTGGATGTTGGCCAGCGCGGCCAGGACCTTCTTGGGGTCTGTGCTGTTGGCCTTCTTCATGGCCTCGGCCATGACCATGGTGGCGTCGTAGACGTAGGGGGCGTAGAGCACCACGTCAGCGCCCATTTCCTTTTTGAAGCGCTCACGGAAGGCGGCGTACTTGGCCACGTACTTGCCCTCTACGCCACCGGCCTCGGCACAGTAAATCATGCCTTCGCCCAGGGCATCACCAGCCAACTTGGGCAGCGAGGTGGTGCAAATGCCGTCACCACCCATGAACTTGGCCGAGATGCCCAACTGCTTCATCTGACGCAGCATGGGGCCAGCGACGTTGTCCATGCCACCGAAAAAGACCACATCGGGCTTCTTGCCTTTGATGCTGGTCAGAATCGCCATGAAGTCAGTGGCCTTGTCGGTGGTGTATTGACGGCCAACCACCTGACCACCAGCCGCTTTCACGCCTTTTTCGAATTCGTCAGCCACGCCCTGACCGTAGGCCGTGCGGTCATCGACGATGGCCACGGTCTTGCCTTTGAGTTCTTTGATGGCGTAGCGGCCGAGCGTGCCGCCCAAGTGGACGTCATCGGCGACAACACGAAAGGCCGTCTTGTAGCCCTGACGGGTGTATTTGGGATTGGTGGCCGATGGCGAGATCTGAGGGATGCCTGCGTCGTGATACATCTTGGAGGCTGGAATCGTGGTGCCTGAGTTCAGGTGGCCAATCACGCCAGCGACCTTGGCATCGACGAGCTTCTGGGCGGCAGCCGTGCCCTGTTTGGGGTCAGCACCATCGTCCTCGCTCACCAGTTCAAATTTGACGGTCTTGCCATCAATCTTGAGTCCAGCCTTGTTCAGATCGGCAATCGCCAGCTTGGCACCAGACTCGTTGTCCTTGCCGTAGTGGGCCTGGCCACCGGTCATCGGGGCCACATGGCCGAGTTTGACGGTGACCGTCTGGGCCTGGGCAGAGGCGGCGAACAGGGTGGTGATGGACAGGGCTAACAACTGCTGACGGTTCAACATGGTCTTCTCCTGTAAGAGGGTCGTTTGGGCCGCCCCCTGGCGGCTAGCACCACAATTTAATCCAAACTAGGCTGATTTGGTGGACTGGCGAAGCAGGCGCTGCTTCTCACGCTGCCACTCCCGCTCTTTCTCGGTGGCCCGCTTGTCGTGCTGCTTTTTACCCTTGGCCAGGCCAATCTCAAGCTTGATGCGCCCGCGGTTGTAGTGCAGGTTCAGTGGGACCAGGGCATAGCCGGCCCGCTCCACCTTGCCGATCAGTTTGCTGATCTCCTCGGTGTGCAGCAGCAGCTTGCGGCTGCGGGTTGGGTCTGGGCTGATATGGGTGGATGCGGTCGGCAGTGCGGTGATGTGGCAGCCAATCAGCCAGAGCTCCGCCCGTTTGATGACCACGTAGGCCTCCTTCAACTGAACCCGCCCAGCCCGGATGGCCTTGGCCTCCCAGCCCTCCAGGACCAGACCAGCCTCATAGCGCTCCTCTATGAAGTAGTCGTGAAAGGCCTTCTTGTTATCAGCGATGGACATAAAATGCGGGAATGGCGGAGGTTATTAAAACAGTCTTGGTGCCCTACAGCGCACAGCAGATGTTCGGGCTGGTGGCGGATGTGGAAGCCTACCCCACCTTTTTACCATGGTGTGGCGGAGCGCGCGTGGCGCCCCAGCCTGACGGTTCGGTCTTGGCCGAGGTCGACATCGCTTTTAAGGGGCTCAAACAGTCGTTTTGCACCCGAAATGTCAACGTATCGGGGCAGCGCATCGACATGAGCCTGCACAGTGGTCCCTTCAAGTCTCTGGCGGGCCATTGGCAATTCCAGGGGCTCAATGAGCAGGCCTGCAAAGTACAGTTTGAACTGGACTATCACTTCTCCAGCCGCATTCTGGAAAAGCTGGTGGGCCCAGTGTTTGCCCATATCACCGGCAGCTTTGTGGATGCCTTTGTTCAGCGGGCTGAGCGCCTGTATGGCCCCGGGGCTTTCACGAATCAGGCCAGCCGTGGGCCTGCGGGCTGAGCATCCCAAGCCGATGAGCGCTCCTGAACTCGACTCGGCCTGCATCCCGATCACTGTGATCTGGGTCGATGAACAAGGCCAGGTTTATCGGGCTGGCCTCATGCTGCCAGTCGGCGCCAGTCTCCGAACGGCTGGTGACTGGCTGCTGCAATCAGGCGAGCATCCGGTGCTGGTGCAGGCCTGGTCCGAGGCGGCTGGCTTTGCCGTTTTTGGACACTTGAAAGACCTAGACGCGAGCCTTGGTCCCGGCGATCGCATTGAAATTCTGGCGCCTTTAGAGGCCGATCCCAAGGAGGCCCGCCGGCAGCGTGTGAACTCGGTCAGACGGGCGCGAGCCCAGGCGGGGGCGTTTGATCGGTGGACTCGGGCGCGGTAAAATCAAACATGCGAGTCCTTCAAAAAGCCCTGACCTTCGACGATGTGCTGCTCGTGCCAGCACACTCGGCCGTTCTTCCCAAAGACACCCAACTCTCCAGCCAGCTCACGCGAGGCCTTCGGCTCAACCTGCCGATTGTCTCGGCCGCCATGGACACCGTGACCGAGGCTCGATTGGCCATCGCCCTGGCAGAAGAGGGGGGCATTGGCATTGTTCACAAAAACCTGAGCCCAGCCGCACAGGCGCAAGAAGTCGCCAAGGTCAAACGCTTCGAGGCCGGTGTCGTCAAGGACCCCTTCACCATCTCGCCGGACATGACCGTTCGGCAGGTCTTGGCACTCATTGCCCAGCGCAAGGTCTCTGGCCTGCCCGTGGTCGACGGTGGCAAGGTGGTTGGCATTGTGACCAACCGAGACCTGCGGTTTGAGACCCGTCTGGACCAGCCAGTTCGCAACATCATGACCCCCAAGGATCGTCTGGTGACGGTGCCCGAGGGCGCCTCGGTCGAGGAGGCCAAGGCCCTGATGCATGCTCACAGGCTCGAGCGGGTCCTGGTGATCTCCAAAGACTTTGAGCTGCGTGGCCTGATCACCGTCAAAGACATTCTTAAAGGTATTGAGCACCCACAAGCGGCCCGCGATGAACAGGGCAAGCTGCTGGTGGGCGCGGCGGTTGGCGTGGGCGAGGGCACCGATGAACGCGTCGCTGCGCTGGTCGAGGCAGGCGTGGATGTCATCGTCGTTGACACGGCCCACGGCCACAGCAAGGGCGTGCTGGATCGCGTCAAATGGGTCAAGCAACACTACCCAGCCGTTCAGGTGGTTGGCGGCAACATTGCCACGGCTGACGCCGCAAAGGCGCTGGTGGACCACGGGGCCGATGCGGTCAAAGTGGGCATTGGGCCAGGCTCGATCTGTACCACTCGCATCGTGGCAGGCGTTGGCGTGCCCCAGATCTCGGCGATTGCCAATGTGGCCAAGGCCCTGGAGGGCACCGGCGTGCCCCTGATCGCTGACGGCGGCATTCGTTTCTCGGGCGACATCGCCAAGGCGCTGGCTGCTGGTGCCAGCACGGTCATGATGGGCGGCATGTTCGCAGGCACCGAAGAGGCCCCAGGCGAAGTCGTCTTGTTCCAGGGCCGCTCCTACAAGTCATACCGCGGCATGGGCTCTGTCGGGGCCATGCAGGCTGGCTCGGCCGATCGGTATTTCCAAGACGACGAGGACAACCCCGGCGCAGACAAGTTTGTGCCAGAGGGCATCGAGGGCCGTGTGCCCTACAAGGGCAGTGTGAAGCAGATCGTCTATCAACTGGCTGGTGGCGTTCGCTCCAGCATGGGCTATTGCGGCTGCAAGACGATCCAAGATCTGCATGACAAGGCCGCCTTTGTCGAGATCACCGCCGCTGGCATTCGTGAGTCGCATGTCCACGATGTCCAGATCACCAAAGAAGCCCCCAACTACCGAGCGGACTGAGCCGTGCAGCACGACAAGATTCTGATCCTGGACTTTGGGTCGCAGGTCACACAGCTCATCGCCAGACGCGTCCGTGAGGCCCACGTCTACTGCGAGGTCCACCCCTGTGATGTCTCAGACGAGTGGATTCGAGACTTTGCAGCCGATGGTCGTCTTCGTGGGGTCATCTTGTCCGGCTCGCATGCCAGCGTCTACGAGGAGACCACCGACAAGGCGCCGGCTTCGGTCTTCGAGTTGGGCATCCCGGTCTTGGGCATCTGCTACGGCATGCAGACCATGGCCAGTCAGTTGGGTGGTCAGGTCGAGAGTGGCCATCAGCGGGAGTTTGGCTATGCCGAGGTGCGGGCCCATGGCCACACGGCTTTGCTCAAGGACATCGCAGACTTCACCACCGACCAGGGCCACGGCATGCTCAAGGTCTGGATGAGCCACGGGGACAAGGTCACCACGCTGCCACCAGGTTTTAAGCTCATGGCCTCCACGCCCAGCTGTCCGATTGCTGGCATGGCCGATGAGACCCGTGGTTTTTATGCGGTGCAGTTTCACCCCGAGGTCACCCATACCGTGCAGGGCAAGGCCATGCTCGAGCGCTTTGTTCTGCAGATCTGTTCGGCCAGACCCGACTGGATCATGGGGGACTACATCGCCGAGGCGGTCGACAAGATTCGCGCTCAGGTCGGCGACCAGGAGGTCATTCTGGGCCTCTCGGGTGGTGTGGATTCCTCGGTGGCTGCCGCCCTGATTCATCGGGCCATTGGGGATCAGCTGACCTGTGTCTTTGTGGACCATGGCCTCCTGCGCCTGAACGAAGGCGACATGGTCATGGAGATGTTTGCGGGGCGCCTGCACGCCCAGGTCATTCGGGTTGATGCCAGTGATCTCTTTCTAAAGGAGCTGGCCGGCGTCTCGGAGCCCGAGCAAAAGCGCAAGATCATCGGCCGCCTGTTCGTCGATGTGTTCAAACAAGAGGCGGCCAAGCTCAAGCAGGGCGGCCAGGGACACAAGGGCGCCAAGTTCTTGGCCCAGGGCACCATCTACCCCGATGTCATCGAGTCCGGTGGCGCCAAGAGCAAGAAGGCCGTCACCATCAAGAGCCACCACAACGTGGGCGGC
>JBMSJG010000011.1:0-16043 GCA_049418645.1 Burkholderiaceae bacterium
TGGCGGAGACGGAGGGATTCGAACCCTCGATGGGCTTTTGGCCCATACTCCCTTAGCAGGGGAGCACCTTCGGCCACTCGGTCACGTCTCCTACTTCTAGACTGCTGGCGAAGAACTTAGGATTCTAGCCCAAACGCCTTGTGCAACGCACGCACGGCCAATTCCATGTACTTGTCCGCGATCACCACCGAGATCTTGATCTCGCTGGTGGAGATCATCTGAATGTTGATGCCTTCTTTGGACAAGGTCTCAAACATCTGACTGGCCACACCCACATGGGAGCGCATGCCAATGCCCACCACACTGACCTTGCAGATCTCGGCATCGCTGGTGATCTCGCGGGCCTGAATCTCTGGCTGAACGGTCGCCTTGATGACATCCAGGGCCTTGTTCAACTCGTTGCGGTGAACCGTAAAAGAAAAGTCCGTCATGCCATCGTGGCTGGCATTCTGAATGATCATGTCCACATCAATGTTGGCCTGGGCCACAGGTCCCAAAATCTTGTAGGCCACTCCCGGCTTGTCGGGTACCCCCGCAATGGTGATCTTGGCCTCGTCGCGATTAAAGGCAATGCCAGAAATGACCGCCTGTTCCATGGTCTTGTCTTCCTCGTAAGTAATCAAAGTACCGGACTGGGCTTCCTCAGTCAGGTTTATGTCGGGATCAGTCAGGCTCGAGAGCACTCGGGTCTTGACCTTGTATTTGCCAGCAAACTCCACGGATCGAATCTGCAGAACCTTGGAGCCCAGACTGGCCATCTCCAGCATTTCTTCAAAGGTGATCTTGTGCAGACGCTTGGCATTGGGCTCTACGCGGGGATCGGTGGTGTAGACCCCATCCACGTCGGTGTAGATCAGGCATTCCTCGGCCTTGAGTGCCGCAGCCACCGCCACCGCTGAGGTGTCTGAGCCGCCGCGGCCCAGCGTGGTGATCGACTGGTGCTCATCAATGCCTTGAAAGCCAGTGATGATGACCACATAGCCGTCGTCAAGATCCTTGCGGACGCGGGCGTCGTCGATGGACTCGATGCGGGCCTTGGTGTAGGCGGAGTTGGTGCGAACAGGCACCTGCCAGCCGGTGTAGCTCCTGGCTTTCAGGCCCTGCTTTTGAATGGCCAGCGCCAGCAGACCCACCGATACCTGCTCGCCGGTGGCCGCAATCTGGTCCAGCTCGCGCGGGTCTGGGTTGTCCGAGATTTCTTTGGCCAGGCCCAGCAGTCGGTTGGTCTCGCCGGACATGGCCGAGGGCACCACCACCATCTGGTGACCGGCGCGATGCCATTTGGCGACCCGGCGTGCGACGTTCTGGATGCGCTCGGTCGAGCCCATGGAGGTGCCGCCGTATTTGTGAACGATGAGAGACATAAGTTATTGAGTAAAAAAGACGAATCCAGCCCGGAACGATACTTGAAAAGACACTTTTTCGCCCGGTCCTGGTGCGCTCACCACCAGCTGACAACGGGTGTCATGGCTCACGGATCGCAGCTGGCGAATAAATTCCTGCAGCCTTCTGGCCGGTGGCATGGGCGACCCCACGCGAGTCAATCCCAGCCTGAGCACCCGGCTGAGTCTGGCATCGGACAGACCCACCAGGCGGTCACGGATCAACAAATCTCCTGAGGACTCCAGGCCCCTCTGACGGGCCCGATCCCGCTCCCCCGCCTCGGCCAGACAGGCCTGCCAATCCTGCTGAGTCACTTCATCCAAGACCGCCTTGTCCTGTTGAAGCAATTCGATGGACCGTCCCATGGCCTGCAGGGCACCGGCCCTCAAGGCAGTGAGCTCTGGCAACACCCTCTGCCGCAGGCGATTGCGATCCAGGCCCTCGTCAAGGTTGGTCGGATCCTCTACCCAAGTCAGTTCATGTGCCTGGGCATATTCTCGAAGCGAGGCCTTGGTCAGACCCAGCAACGGTCGCCAGATCTGTCGCTCGGGCGACCAGGCCTGCATGCTCACCAAGCCATCCAGCCCTGCACCCCGGATCCACTGCAGCAGGGCTGTCTCGATCTGGTCATCCAGGTGATGGGCCAAGACCAGCGCCTGACCTACGGCTTGCGCCCGCGCAAAGGCACGATACCGCTCAGACCGGGCAGCCGCCTCCAGGCCCATGGATTGGATCGCGTCCTGCGAGATCTGCAAGGACATCACCTGCAAAGGCACCCCGAGCTGCTCACAGGTCTTGACTGCCTGGCGAGCAAAGTCCTCGGCAGCCGGCTGCAGACCATGGTGAAGGTGAATCGCACAGAGCTCGAGATCAGGCCAGTCAGTCCGGCTGGCCTGGGTCAATGCATGAAGAAGAACCGTCGAATCCAGGCCGGCTGAGAAGCCAACCAGCAAGCGATTGGGGAGGTCAGCTGGCCTCTTTAAATCGACCATAGGCGCGAAGACGAGCCTGGCGCGTAGCCAACATCTCTTCGGTGGACATGGCCTGCACCTGGCTCAGGCTGTCGAGAATGGCCTTCTTCAGCGACTTGGCCATGGCCTGAACATCTCGATGGGCACCACCCAAGGGCTCGGAGACGATTCGATCCACCAGCCCCAGCGACTTCAGACGCTGGGCTGTGATGCCCAGGGTCTCGGCCGCCTCAGGTGCCTTGGCGGCACTCTTCCAAAGGATCGAGGCACAGCCCTCGGGCGAGATGACCGAGTAGGTGGAGTACTGCAGCATGAGAACCTGGTCGGCCACCGCAATGGCCAAGGCCCCGCCAGAGCCGCCTTCCCCAATCACCGTTGCAATAAACGGGACCTTGAGTCCCGCCATGACAAAGAGGTTCTTGCCAATGGCCTCGGACTGACCGCGCTCCTCTGCCCCAATGCCGGGATAGGCCCCCGGGGTATCAATCAAAGAGATCACCGGCAGACCGAATTTTTCGGCCAGTCTCATGATGCGCTCGGCCTTGCGATAGCCCTCTGGCCGGGGCATACCAAAGTTGCGGTGGGTTCGCTCCTTGAGGTCGCGGCCTTTCTGATGGCCCATGACCACAACCGGCTGGCCATCCAGTCGGGCCAGTCCCGCCACAATCGCAGGGTCGTCGGCAAAGCCACGGTCCCCATGTAGTTCGTAAAAGTCTGTGAACATCTCGCCGATGTAATCCAGGGTGTAGGGCCGCTGGGGATGACGAGAGACCTGAGAGATCTGCCACGGCGTGAGCTTGGCGTAGAGGTCTTTGAGCTGCGCCTCTGCCTTTTCCTGAAGGCTGCTCAGTTCTACGGAGATGTCGACTGCACCATCGCCCTGAACAAAGCGAAGCTCCTCGATCTTTTTCTCGAGATCAGCCAAAGACTGCTCGAAATCTAAAAACGTAACTGACATAAGCCTGATTGTCCTATAAACACCTTAGGCGCGCCGCCAACTCGTGCCAGCGGGCCCGTCCTCCAGAACAATGCCCTGGGCCAGCAGCTCGGCACGAATGCCATCCGCCCTGGCAAAGTCTTTTGTCTTCTTGGCCTGAACACGCTCGGCAATCAGGGCTTCGATCTGATCTTCATTCAAACCGGCCGAACCACTGCTCTGGCCTTGACCACCCGCACGCTTGGCCGCAGAGGCCGATCGGACCAGTAGACCCAGGCTGCAGGCGAGCCCACGAAGGGTATGGGCCAGCGCCTTGGCAAGCTGTGCCTCGCCCGCTGCCGCCAGCCGATTGACCTCGGTGGCCAGACCAAACAGGGCAGCAATCGCCTCTGGTGTATTGAAGTCATCGTCCATGGCCTGACGGAAGGCAGCGACCTGGTCATGGGCGTCAGCCAAGGCGTTTTGTATGAGGGCCTGTTCCTGTCCATCGGATAGCTCGTCCTGTAGCCCACCCTTGTCCAGTGCGGTATAGAGACGCAGCAGGCCCGCTCTAGCCTCTTCCAAGGCTGCATCGGAATAGTTCAGAGGACTGCGGTAATGCGCCCTTAGGATAAAAAAGCGCACCACCTCTGGATCAAACTTCTCCAGAACTTCGCGAATGGTAAAAAAATTGCCCAAGGACTTGGACATCTTCTCGTCGTCAATGCGAACAAAGCCGTTGTGCATCCAGGTGTTCACAAAGGGCTGATGGGTCTGAGACCGGTAGGCACCCTCTGACTGAGCGATCTCGTTCTCGTGGTGAGGAAACTGCAGATCCGCCCCGCCACCATGAATATCAAAATGAGGTCCGAGCAACTCGCAGCTCATGGCCGAGCACTCGATGTGCCAGCCCGGACGGCCCAGGCCGTAGCCAGACGACCAGACGGCATCTTTGGGCTCGTCTGCCTTGGCCCGCTTCCAGAGCACAAAGTCCAGAGGATCACGCTTGTCTCTGGCAACCGCCACCCGCTCACCGGCCCTTAGTTCGTCAATCGACTTGCCTGACAAGGCCCCATAGTTTGAAAACTGACGAACGGCAAAGTGCACATCGCCTGGCTCGCCCTGCTCATTGGCATCCTGGTAGGCAAAGCCGTTGTCCACGAGCCGATCGATCATGGAGAGCATCTGCGGAACATAGGCCGTAGCCCTGGGCTCATGAGTCGGCGGCAGAACGCCCAAGGCCTTGGCATCTTGCTGCATGGCCTGGATAAATCGATCCGTCAGGGCAGCGATGGGTTCGTTGTTCTGAACCGCCCGGGCAATGATCTTGTCGTCGATGTCGGTGATGTTGCGAACATAGGTCACCCGATAGCCTGAGGACTCAAGCCATCGGCGCACCATGTCAAAAACCACCAAGACCCTGGCATGGCCCACATGGCAGAAGTCATAAACCGTCATGCCGCAGACATACAGGCGAACATGGCCTGGTTCGATGGGCTGAAAATCCACCTTCTGACGGGTTAAGGTATTGAAAATCTTCAAGAATTCACCATGCTAGACTGCTCGAGTCGGTTAACCTCAATCCCGCATTCTATGGTCTTTATGCTCACTCGCCTGCTCGCCCCCCTGCTGCTCTGTCTGAGCGCCACGGTCTGGGCCCAGACCGCCACCACCACCCCAACCATGTCCGGAACGGCTGATCCAGCCGGTGTCACCGGTGCAGGCAGCGCCACAGGACTCACGGTCAAGCGGACGCCTCCAAAGATCTCCCCCGAGGTCAACCAGACCATCGAACTCATCGAACTCAAGCGATTCAATGAAGCCCAGGAAAAAATCGATGCAGCCCTGAAGACCAAGCCAAGAGATGCCCAGTGGCGTTTTCTGGAAGGGGTGCTCTATGCCGAGACGGCCCAAGACCAGAAGGCCATCAACGCCTTTGAATCTCTTCGCGAGGAGTTCCCAGAACTGGCCGAGCCCTACAACAACCTGGCCGTGCTCTACCAGCGCCGAGGCGAGTATCAACGGGCCCGAGTGGCGCTGGAGCAGGCGATTGTCAACCGACCCGGCTACGCCCTGGCCTACGAAAACCTCGGTGACTTGTATGCCAAGCTCGCCCTGCAGACCTACGAAAAAGGTCTCAGCGCCAAGGGAGGCTCCCCTTTTTTATCCGCCAAGCGTGGGCACCTGGAAAAGTTACCCCAGCCCTCGCCGTTGTCCATCCAGCCTCGGCTGCAAAGAAACTAAGAGTGAGAAAAACCATGGTTGAACTCCACACCAACAAAGGCAAGATTGTCCTGACCCTCCAGGCCGAGAAGGCCCCCAACACCGTGGCCAACTTTCTGGACTACGTGAAATCTGGTCACTTTGACGGGACCATTTTTCATCGCGTCATCAATGGCTTCATGATCCAAGGCGGCGGCTTCGACGAAGACATGAACCAAAAGCCCACCAAGGACCCCATCGACAACGAGGCCGCCAACGGCCTGAAGAATCGGGCCTACACAGTTGCCATGGCTCGTACCAACGATCCTCACTCGGCCACCGCCCAGTTCTTCATCAACGTTTCTGACAATGACTTTCTAGACTTCAAATCGCCCTCCGGCAGTGGCTGGGGCTATGCCGTCTTTGGTGAAGTCACCGACGGCAAGGACGTGGTCGATGCCATCAAGTCGGTCAAGACCAGCAACAAAGGCTTCCACCAAGACGTGCCGGTTGAGCCTGTCGTCATCGAGAAGGCTGTCGTCGTCGGCGAATGACCCCTGGCGCGTCGCTCCAGCTGGAGCCCCGGCAGCGGGTCTTGTTTGTCTCGGACCTGCACCTGCTCGAAGATGGCGATGCGCTGACCACCCGTTTTCTAGATTGGCTCAGCCAGAGCCTGCAGGCCCACAAGCCCAACTGGCTGATCCTGTTGGGCGATCTCTTTGAGGCTTGGATCGGCGATGACGTCCTGCAAGACAGTCAAGACTGGCCTCGCCTGAGGGCGATGCTTCACCAGCAGCATCAGGCAGGACTGCAGATTGGACTCGTTCACGGCAACCGGGATTTTTTGCTGGGCCAAGGCTTCTGCCAGTCCATCGGCGCTGTGCTCTTGCCCGATCCGTTCGTTTTGATGCAGGCCAATGGCCAGCGATGGCTGGTGAGCCATGGGGACGCGTATTGCACGGATGACCTGGCCTACCAGCAGTTCAGACAGATGGTCCGTGACCCAAAGTGGCAGGCTGATTTCCTAGGGCAGCCACTGGCCACTCGCCAGGCCCAGGCTCGGGCCCTGCGTGAGCAGAGTCAACAAGAGAAACATCAAAAAGACATGGCCATCATGGACGTCAACCCGCAGGCGGTTGACCAGGCAATCTTGGCCCATGGAGCGCAGGGCATGATCCACGGCCATACCCATCGGCCTGGCGTCTATCAGACCCCCGCGGGCTATGAGCGCTGGGTCTTGACCGACTGGTCTATCGATCCGCCCCGTCAGGGCGGTCTGCTGCTGGGCGAGTCGAGCCCAACTGTGATTTAAGCGCAGCGATTTCTTCTTCTTGCCGGCGAAGGTCAGCGACCAGCTGATGCAGCATGACATCGATGGGGTCTTGCTGACCCTGGGTCACCCCATAGGCCGCGAACGCATCACTGGCATCGCCCTCTTTCTGGCCTGACAAGGAGTCCGCATGCTCCTCGTGAACCAGTCTGCCAGGGATGCCAACAACCGTTCCACCGGGCGGAACCGCCTTGACCACCACGGCGTTAGAGCCAATCTTGGCACCACTGCCCACCGTAAAAGGACCCAATACCTTGGCACCAGCGCCCACCACGACATGACTCTCAAGGGTCGGATGACGCTTGGCCCCTTTGGTCAATGAGGTGCCCCCCAGGGTCACGCCCTGATAGATGGTGCAGTCGTCACCCACCACAGCGGTTTCCCCGATCACGACACCAAGTCCATGGTCGATGAACACCCGCCGGCCAAAGGTGGCACCTGGGTGGATTTCAATACCGGTCAGCCAGCGCGAGAACAAGGCCAAGACCCTGGCCAGCCAGCGCAGCAGGCCAACGCTGGTTCCCCAAAGGGCATGCGAGACCCGATGCAGCCAGACGGCATGCAGGCCTGGGTAGCAGGTCACCACCTCTAGCCAGTGCCGAGCCGCAGGGTCACGCTGCAAGATGGTCTGAATGTCTTCTCTAAAGCGATTCATGCCGTGAGCCTATCAGGAATGAGCGCGGGCCTTGGATCAACCCTGACGCTTGAGGACTCTTTGAACGTCCGATAGAAAACCGCGCAGCAGTTGGACCTCGTCCTCATAGATCTCTGCCCGATTCCACAGCCGCCAGAGACGCTCATCCATGCGGCCCGGGTTGGCTGGGTCCAACTGGCCAACCGCCTGGGCCAGGTCCATCAGGTGATGGTGAAGCCCATTGACCATCTCTCGGCTGGCCGGCCGGGCAGTGGGTCGCCCTGCACCGGGGGTCTGTGGCACGGCCAGCGGGATCGACAGTCGGGCACGTGCCGCTCGACGGCAGAGGTAGGCCACCACCTGCATGGCCTGAGACAGGTTTAAGGAGGAGAAGGCTGGGTTGACGTCTAGGCTGCACAGGTGACTGCAACGAACCAAGTCCGCATTGGTTAAGCCTGAACGCTCAGGACCGAAGACCAAGGCGACCTCCTCTGATGGGTCCTGGGCCAGCCAGTCCATCAACTCATTGGCAGCCTGCTCCAACTCAATGCGCTTGGGCTCAAACTCTCGTGCCCGGGCGGTAAAGCCCACCACACGTCTGCAGGGACCAATCAGCTCGGCCAACTCCCCATAGCGACACGCCGACAACAGGGCATCGGCCCCAGAGGCCATGCTCACCGCCTGCTCGTCTTGGTGCATCTGCTCTACAACCGGATTGGCAACCGCCAGCTGCGAAAACCCAGTGGCCATCAAGGCACGAGCCGCCGCACCCAGGTTACCGGGATGCGTGGGACTCACCATGACCCAGCGGACACGCGACAACAGGGCAGTTAGATCGGATTCGGTTTTCATGTAATCAAAGGTAAAATGTGGGCTGCTCTTTTAACAGTCTAAGCCCATGCATCCATTGCTCAATACGGCAGTCAAAGCTGCCCGACGTGCTGGCGCCATCATCAATCGCGCCAGTCTCGACATCGAAGCCCTTCGCATCACCCGCAAAGAGCGAAACGACTTTGTGACCGAAGTCGACCAGGCCTGCGAAAAGGCCATCATCGAGATCCTGTCGACGGCCTATCCGGACCATGGATTCCTGGGCGAAGAATCAGGGCTCACCTTTCGTGGCCAGCCGGTTGACCCCCAGGCCACCGGCCGAGCCCCAGATCACATCTGGATCATCGACCCACTCGATGGCACCACCAACTTCATTCACGGTCTGCCCATTTACGCGGTCTCGATCGCCCTGATGCAAAAGGGCCAGATCACTCAGGCCGTGGTCTATGACCCAGCCCGAGATGAACTCTTCGTGGCCTCCAAAGGCAAAGGGGCCATGCTCAATGACCGACGGCTTCGGGTCTCCAAGCAAGACCGACTCGACGAGTCTCTGATTGGCACAGGCTTTCCCTTCAAGCGGCAGGAGCAGATCGACGCCTACCTGTCGATGTTCAAGACCATCAGCGGTCGTGCAGCGGGCCTTCGCCGCCCCGGTGCAGCCGCACTCGATCTGGCCTATGTGGCCGCCGGGCGCTACGACGGCTTTTTTGAGATGGGCCTCATGCCCTGGGATGCCGCAGCCGGCAGCCTGTTGGTCAGCGAGGCCGGCGGCTTTGTCGGTGACTTCAAAGGCGAAGGTGACTACCTCTTCTCCGAGAACATCATCGCGGCCACCCCCAAGGTCTTTGCCCAGATGGTCGCAGTGCTGTCTGCCTATCAACTGCCGGACAGCCAGATCGCGCGACGTCTCCAACCTGTGACCGGATGACCATGGACCTGCGCGGCCACACGCCCATGATGCAGCAGTACCTGCGCATCAAGGCTGACCATCCGCAGGCCCTGCTGTTCTACCGAATGGGCGACTTCTACGAACTCTTCTTCGAAGACGCCGAGCAAGCCGCCCGCCTACTGGGCATCACCCTCACCCAGCGTGGTCAGAGTGCCGGACAGCCGGTCACCATGGCCGGTGTGCCCGTGGCCTCAGCCCAGACCTACCTGGCCAAGCTGCTCAAGGCTGGTCAGACCGTTGCCATCTGCGAGCAAATCGGTGATCCCGCCAACAGCAAAGGACCGGTCGAACGAAAGGTGGTTCGGGTTGCCACCCCGGGCACGCTGAGCGAAGAGGGACTGGTCCCAGAGAAGGCCCAGGCCTGGCTGGCCTGTCTTCACCAGTCGCAGGCGGGGCAGGCCACACTCAGCTGGCTGGATGTCTCCACGGGTGCGCTGTTTCACACCTCGCTCTCCTCGTCTCAACATGGACAAGCTCTGGAGGCCGGGCTGGTGCTCGATGACATCAGCAAAATCGCGCCAGCTGAGTTGCTGATCTCTGAGGACCAAGTCGCAAGTCCGGTTGGTCAGCGCATCCAAGAGAGCCTGCCCGGGCTCTGCCTCAGGACACTGCCCAGCTGGCATTTCGACACCAAGCATGGTCAGCAGCTGCTGCAGGATCGCCTTGGCGTGTCACACCTGGCGGCCTTCGAGTTAGCCGACCAACCCAGCCTGCTCGCAAACCTGGCGGCCCTTCTGTGCTATGCCGAGACCAGCCTGGGCCAGAGCCTGCATCATCTGCAGGCGCCCAAGGCAGTGGTGAGCAGCCAATCCGTTCAGCTCGACCATGTCGCCCGTCGCACACTGGAACTGGTCGCCCCGCTCTATGCCGACCCGTCCGGTTCAGGCAGCGACGGCCAGAGTCTGCTCAACAGCATCGATGGCTGTGCCTGTGCAGCCGGCAGTCGACGACTGCGTCAATGGCTGCTCAATCCTCTGCGATCCAACGAACCACTGTTGCTGCGACAGCAGGCCATCACAGCCCTTCTTGAATCCCAATCGGTTGAACCCGTCTACCAGGCTCTTCGCCCCATCTTCGACTTGGGTCGCCTGGCCGGTCGGATCGCTCTGCTGCAGGCCAAGCCCCGCGACCTGATTGCAGTGGCCAACAGCCTGTCTGCACTTGAGCCCCTGCAGGCACTGCTGCAGCCACTCAGCAGCCCCCTGACCGATCACATCCGACAAGCCCTGTCGGACCAAAGCCTGCGGCAGACGGAGCAGACCATCCGCAGGGTGATCGCGGAGGAGCCGTCCAACCAGGTCCGCGATGGCGGGGTCATTCGAGAGGGCTTTGATGCAGAACTCGATGACCTGCGAGCCATCCAGACTCAGGGCAGTGACCAGTTGTTGCAGCTAGAACAGCAAGAGCGTCAGGCCACTGGCATCGCCAACCTGCGAGTGGGCTTTAATGCCGTCCATGGTTATTTCATCGAGGTCACTGCTGGTCAGCTCGACAAGGTGCCCGATCGCTATCAGCGTCGACAGACCCTGAAAAATGCCGAGCGGTTTATCACACCAGAGCTCAAGGCCTTCGAAGACAAGGCCCTCTCGGCCCAGGACCGTGCACTGGCCCGAGAGAAGCTGCTCTTTGACCAACTGCTGACCGATCTGGCGCCCACCGTCAGCAGCCTGCAGTCTGCCGCCGAGGCTCTAGCCGATCTGGATGCCCTCAACAGCCTGGCTCGACTGGCCCTCGACCACCACTGGGTGCTGCCCAGTCTCAGCGATGCCATCGAGATCATCATTGAGGATGGCAGGCATCCGGTGCTGGACCTGCACCTCCATCAGTTCACGCCCAACAACACCAGGCTGCACGGCGGCAACCGCCTCATGCTGATCACCGGCCCGAACATGGGTGGCAAATCGACCTACATGCGTCAGGTCGCCCTGATGGTCATTCTGGCTCGCATTGGCGCACCACTACCCTGCCGAAGCGCCAAGATTGGCGACATCGATCGCATCTTCACCCGCATTGGAGCGGCCGATGACCTGGCTGGTGGACGATCCACCTTCATGGTGGAGATGACCGAGGCCGCCCTGATCCTGCACTCGGCCACGCCCCGCAGCCTGGTACTCATGGACGAAATCGGACGCGGTACCTCCACGGTAGATGGCCTGGCCCTCGCCCGGGCGATTGCCTCCCATCTGGCTCAGGTCAATCAGTGCCTGTGCCTGTTTGCCACGCATTACTTCGAACTGACTGATTTGGCCAACAGCATGTCGGGTGTTCGAAACCACCATGTCACGGCGGTCGAGCATGGCCATGGCATCGTCTTTCTCCATCAACTTCAAGAGGGCCCCGCCAGCCAGAGCTTTGGGCTTCAGGTGGCCCAACTCGCCGGCCTGCCCAAAGACGTCATCGCACACGCCCAGGCCTGCCAGGGGCAACCGCCCATCACGACAGCGAATGCCGGTCCACCCACCACCACTCCCACCGATCAACTGGGTCTCTTTAGCCAGGCGAGCCTAGACCCCAACCTACAGTCGGTGATCGATGCCCTGCGTCTGATCAAGCCAGATGAATTGTCCGCGCGAGCGGCCCTGGACCTGGTGTATCAGTGGCATCACCAACTGCAGTCCCAGTCAGACCGAAAGCACACGCCATGACACCAGCCTCCACCTCTCACTTCCCAGCACCCAGCCTGCCCCTGTCGCTGGATGAGCCGCTTGGCTGGCTTGGCGGGCTCACCGCCAAACAGTTCATGCGTCACCACTGGCAAAAGAAGCCGCTGTTTGTAAAGGGCGCCTTTGCCAAAGCCTTTGGTCAGCAGTTGCCAATTGACCAGACCGTTTTCTTTCAAGAAGCCCTCTCCGACGCCCTGCCCGTGCGTCTGGTCTCAGCCCAGTCTGTCGTCACCCACGGACCATTGACCCGGCGTCACATCCCAAGCCCCAAGAAAACCGGCTGGACCATTCTGATTCAGCAATTCAACTCACAACACCGGTCCGCAGACGACTTTCTCAACCACTTTCGCTTTCTGCCCGAGGCTCGGCTGGATGACCTCATGGTCAGCTACGCCAGCGATCAGGGGGGTATTGGCGCGCACGTCGATTCCTATGATGTCTTTCTGATCCAGGCCCAGGGCATGCGTCTCTGGGAACTGGCCCGAGACTATCCGGATGATCTGGTTGAGGACATCGACTTAAGGGTGCTCAAATATTTCCAAGCCGAAGTGGCCCATCTGTGCGAACCAGGCGACCTGCTCTACCTGCCACCAGGCATCGCCCATCGAGGAGTCGCCATCGGCCACGATTGCATGACCTATTCAGTGGGGTTTCGGGCGCCCGATCATCGAGAGATTGCCGATGCAGCATTTGGTCAGCATCTAGACCGGGTCCCTGCCCAGCCTTGGTCTGACCCATGGCTAGCCCCCACCGATCACATCGGTGAGCTGCCGGATCGTCTGGTTAAAGAGATGGCCAGCCAGGCGATGGCCTGCATGCCCGACTTTGAGACGGTCTGCGAGGAGGTGGTCATTGCCCTGTCGGTGCCCCACCCCACCGTGCTGGCCAATCTGCCCAAGCCCATGTCCTACAAAGCCTTCGTAAATCGATTGGCCAAAGCCAAAGGCATGGCCCTGGCCCCGGGCGCTCGGCTGATGACTTGGCGGCAGATCGCAGCGGCCAACGGAGAGCCCATTCCACTGGATGGACTGACCAGGCCAGCCCGGGCCCAGATCATCCGCCTGTTGAGCCAGCTGGCCAACGCGCGACAGGTGTCACAAAAGTATTGCGGCGCAGCAATCGCCAATGATGATTTTGTCGAAATACTATTCAACCTGTACCTGGGTGGCGTTGTATTGTTTTTGTAGCAATTTAACGCCCACTTTCGCTATAAGTGGCGATATCATTGCGGTCGCTGTTATACGTTTTTGTTGTGTTGCAAAACCCATCAAACGTCTAACAGTTTTTTCTTAATCGTTAACGTTAGCTCATCAAGGAAAATCATGAACAAGTCCATCCTCGCCGCTGCTCTGTTTGCCGTTGCTCTGACCGCCTGTGGCAAGAAAGAAGAGAAAGCTGCTGCTCCCGCCGCTGCTCCCGCTCCTGCTGCTGCTCCCGCTGCTCCTGCTGACGCAGCTGCAACGCCTGCTGCTGCTCCTGCCGCCGCTCCTGCTGCTGCTCCTGCCGCCGCTCCTGCTGCTGCTCCTGCTGCCCCCGCCAAGAAGTAATCGGCGATCAGCACCCGTGGGTGGCCTTGGGCCACTCACAAAAAAAGGCGAAGCATTGGCTTCGCCTTTTTTTATGTCTGCCTTACATCACCGCGCCACTAGGCCAGTTCAAACCAAGGTGTGCCCTCGTTCTGCGAGGCAATCTGATAGCGGGCCTGCTCCAGCGACAGGCCTGACAAGATCCCATCGACCAATTCCACCGTGTTGTTCTTCTGGCTTAGATGGGCTGCGGTGACGGACTGAAATTCTGCATGAACCAACTCTGACAGAAATGCAGCAGCCTGCTCATTGTTGATGTGCCCCCAACCACCGCCCACTCGCTCCCGCAAGGCCGGGGGATAGGGGCCTGTCATGAGCATCTCTCGGTCGTGGTTGAACTCTAAAAAGATGGCATCCAAATCCTGTAAGGACGATCGCAGGTAATCCGTCACCCGACCCAAGTCAGTCACACAGGCCATGCTGTGATGACCGTCGGAGACACGCAGACAGGCGGGCTCTGCTGCATCGTGCGGCACCGCCAAAGGAGTCAGCTCTAGGGACTCGATTCGAATGGGCACACCGGGCACCACCTGCAGGCACCGAATGTCCTTCCAGAATTCAAGTCCGAGCGCGGCGAACGTGCCGCGAGTTGCCATCACGGGAATGTCATGTGCGCGCGCCAGGCGGGCCACCCCACCGATGTGGTCCTTGTGCTCATGGGTGACAAAGATCAGGTCAATGTCAGAGGGCAACAACTCGCGTTGATCCAGCCGACTCACCACCTCGGAGAGGGCCAGCCCACAGTCCACCATCAGGCGAAAAGGCTGACTCCTAGACGGCCCCGCCTCGATCACCAGAGCATTGCCCTCACTGCCACTGCTCAGGCTGCTGTAGCGCACGCCTGATGCTTATTTCAGCTGGTCAAAGATCACCGAGAGCATGCGCTGAGCCTGGACATCGCTGCTGGGCTTGCCCTCTTTGGTCATGACCTGAACCAGGCTCTGGTTGGCATCGGCGCCTGCTGACACCACCACCTGATACTGTTCCGCCGCTTGGTTGTCGTTGCTAGAGGAGAAGAGTTTGCCAAAGAAGCCTTTTTTATCCTCGGTCTGCGCGGTCGGGTCGCGGTAACGAACATAGAAGACACCCTTGGAGCGATTACGGTCTTCGACGGTGAAACCCAGTCGATCCATGGCCACCCCAACTCGACGCCAGGCCCTATCGAAGCCTTCGGCCACCTGGATCTGCGAGACACTGCCAGTGTTCACAATCTTGGCCACCGGGGCCGAGCTGCTCGCCTGAGCCAATAGGGACTTGGCACGGTTGTCGTCGGCTCCGAGTCTGAGCATGATTCGACGCAAGAAATCCTCTTCCAGCTGACGATCAGTTGGACGGTTGGTCCAGGTGGTCTGGCTGTCGCTGCTACCGGTCTTGGCAATCTCGATCAGGCCACGGTGAGAGACACTGATCTCGGTCTCACCCGTGCCAACCCGCTCCAGCCGCATGCGAAATTTGTCACGCTCGCCCGTGTCGTAGAGCCGGTCAAAAACCTTGCCCAGTGTCTTGCGCAGGAAGTCCTCTGGGATCTTGGCGCGGTTCTCGGCCCAGTCGGTCTCCAGAACCCCGGTCTCGGGATTCTCAGTGGCAATCACAAAACCGGAATCCAGCCAGAACTGGCGAAGCACGGGCCAGACTTTTTCAGCCGTCTGGTTGACGACCAGCACACGCTGTTCGCCCACACGCTCAATTCTCATGCCGCTGACCGATGGCAAGACAACCGTGCTGCTGCTCGCCTGCTTGGGGTTTCGCTGGGCTGCCTCGTACTCGGCCCGGCTGGCAACACCTGCAGCGGGAATGGCAAACCGGTCGTCCTTGGCTGGCTTGATGAGATCGGGCGGCACTTCGAGCGGAGTCTCCCGCTTGGCGGCTGACTCGTAGTTCATGTCCTTGTTGCCCCCGGTAATGCCGCAGGCCGACAGGCTGACCACAGCAGCCGACAGCAGGCCGATTGAAACCCAACGAGAACCCATCATGAACAGACTCCAAGAGAAAGCATTGCAGACTCGACCATGGCCTGGGCCGGGGGCGAGAGTTCGACCAGTGGCAGGCGCAGACCGCCTGGCATTTTGCCCATCCGGGCCAGAGCCCACTTCACCGGGATTGGATTGGCCTCACAGAACATGGCCTTGTGAAGCGGCATGAGATCTCGGTTGAGCTGGGCCACTTCTTTGACCTGGCCGGCCAGCGCCAGTTCACAGAGGCGAGCCATGCGATCGGGCACCACGTTGGCCGTGACCGAAATGTTGCCCTTGCCACCCAACAGCATCAGCACCGGAGCCGTGGGGTCGTCTCCACTGTAAACGCTAAAACGAGAAGGGCAGTCGCGGATCAGCCACTGGCCACGCTCCAGGTTGCCTGTGGCGTCCTTGATGCCAACCACGTTCTCGATCTGAGCCAGACGGACGGTGGTCTCGTGGGCCAGGTCGGCCACGGTGCGACCAGGAACGTTGTAGAGAATGTGAGGCATGTCGACGGCCTCGGCCACCGCTTTGAAATGCTGATACAGGCCCTCTTGGGTGGGCTTGTTGTAATAGGGCACCACCTGCAGGGATGCATCGGCACCCAGCTTTTTGGCCTG
>JBMSJG010000012.1:0-14538 GCA_049418645.1 Burkholderiaceae bacterium
AGGTGCTCTTCAAAAACAGATTCGATCAGGAGCGCTCTGGCGTGGCTGGACTGGGCCAGGTAACTGACCTCGGGTGGGGTGAGTCTGAAGTTACAGGGCACCCAGACCAGACCCATGCGAAAGGCCACCCAGGCCGATTCAAAGAGGGCTTGGTTGTTGCGAGAGAGGACCAGCAGCTTGTCGCCTTTTTTCAAGCCCCGCTCACCGAGACCAAGAACAGCGGCATTCACCCGTTGATCGAGGGTCTGCCAGTTCACAGACTGGCCGTTCTGAATCAGGCCGGCTCTCGTAGGAAACCGCCTGGCCGTCTGGGCCAGCAGCTCCCCCAGGTTCATCACCTGTGCAGGGTTCATACCGCCTGCAGGATGCTGAGGTAGTTGGCCACCGCGGTGCCACCCATGTTGAAGACCGCGGCTCTGCTGGCGTTTTGGATTTGCATGTCCCCGGCTGTGTGACTGAGTTGCAGGCAGGCCATGACGTGCATGGACACGCCTGTGGCCCCGATCGGATGCCCCTTGGATTTCAGGCCGCCCGATGGGTTGACCGGCAAGGCCCCAGACTTGGTGGTGAGCCCCTCGGCGATGACCCGAGCCCCTTGGCCGTGTGGTGCCAGGCCCATGGCCTCGTAGTGCATGAGTTCGGCAATGGTGAAGCAGTCGTGGGTCTCGATCAGGCTCAGATCCTTGAGGCCAAGGCCCGCATCACCTAGACCCTTTTGCCAGGCGCGAGAGGCTCCCTCGAACCAGGTCGGGTCTTTGAGTCGCATGGGCATGAAGTCATTCATCTGGGTGGCGCTGAGCCACTTGACGGCAGGACGTGGCCCGCCTTTTTCGCTGGGACCAGGCTGAGCGCTGATGACCAGGGCCGCGGCCCCATCGGAGACCATGGAGCAGTCCGTTCGACGCAGGGGGCCCGCCACCTGGGGATTCTTGTCGCTGACCGTATTGCAGAAGTCAAAGCCCAGGTCCTTGCGCAGCTGGGCATAGGGGTTGGCCACCCCGTTGGCGTGGTTCTTGGCTGCAATCTGCGCCAGGGCGACTCGCTGATCACCGAAGCGCTCAAAGTATTGTTCGGCAATCTGACCAAAGATGCCGGCAAAGCCACCGGGCACCTGGGCCTCTTCAGCCACGTAAGAGCAGCGAAGCAGAATCTCGCCAATGGTCTGGCCATCGCGTTCGGTCATCTTTTCAAAGCCCACCACCAGGGCCCGTTGAATGCGACCACTGGCCACCGCATCTCGGGCGGCCCAGATGGCGGCCGATCCGGTGGCGCAGGCATTTTCCAGACGGGTGGCCGGCGTGAACCGCAGCTCGGGCAGTGCCAGGGCCACCAGGGGGGCTGTGAAGTCTTGGTCGACAAAGCCGCCGTTGAAGTGACCCACGAAGACGGCGTCGATGTCTTTGGGCTCTAGGCCCGCCTGATCGAGCGCTTGTTGACTGGCCTGCGCAATGAGATCTGCCAGGGAGCGGTCGGTCTGTTTGCCAAAGGCGGTGTGCCCCCAGCCCATGATGAGCGGCGTGTTCATAGAGACGTCTAGTCTAGTCCTGGCGGGGATCTCCGAGGATTGCGCCAGCATGGAAAAAACCCTAATGTGATGTCATGCCCGACACGCACCGTCGACCGATTGCCGAACGCATCGACTGGCTCATGGATCTGGCCAGGCGTCACAGCGATGCTTTCTGCAGCCCCGAGGCCACACTGGCCCGAGAGCGTTATCTGGGTCAGCACAAGACCGCCATTGCCGTGTTGAAGTGCATGGACGGCCGGATCAACATTCCGGTGGCCACCAACACGCCGGCCGGTCTGCTGATGCCCTTTCGCAACCTGGGGGGCATGTTTGACCTGGGCTGGCCTCATCTGGGAGAAGTACTTCAGCACCATGTGTTGCGCATGACGGCCCAGGGCCGACGCGTGCTGCTGCTCATCACCTATCACTACTCAAAAGGCGACCCAAAGCGTGGCTGCGCTGGGTTTCACTACAACCAGCAGGCTGCGCTGGACCATACCTGGCAGATTCGGGCTCAGGTGGAGCGCATCTTTGGCCGGGCCCATGAGTCGGTCTATCCCCTGGTCTGCGGGTTTGAGACTGACGAAGATGCCATGACGATTCATGGCGCGCCTGGTCTGGATGGGAGCAGTCAGACGCTGTCACTGGCCGATGGTGTTCATTGGACTGGCCAGGAGCTGCAGGACCGGCTGGCAAACCTGCTGCCAGACATGCCCAAAGCCATGCAAGCAGATTTGTTGCCCTTGCTCATGGGCAACCTGACCCACATCGCCGAGGTTCGGGCGCAGAACGCTCGGCACGAGAGGTTGTTGGACATCGAGCATCGGGAGTGGATGATCTGTCTGGGCCGTGGCTTTGACTGGCTGCACACGCCCAATTTGGCGCTGATTGTGGGGCCCTACAGTCCGGACTTGTCGCATCCGATTGAGACCGCGGCGACCATCATCGCTCAGAACATGCAGGCGGGCCGAATCCCCGATGATGGATTTTTACTCTTGGCGTCCGTGCCTTATGAGGAGCTCGGTGTGGATCGGGCAAGAGCCGAGCTCAAGGCAGAGTTCCTGTCGAATTTTGCGGCCCAGGTGATCCGTAGCAAACAGCCCGATCTGGCGGCGAAGATGCATGTCAAAACCGCCGTGCTCGACTGGCGATCACGGCGGCTGGAGAGTTTCTAAAGGCCCCGTCACCCGAAGACGACGGGGAATGTGTTGACCTAGCTGAGGGCCTTGCCCATCAACAAGTCCGGCAAGAAGGTCGAGATGATGGGCACGTAGGTGATGATGATCAAGAAGATGAGCAGCAGGCTGAGCCAAGGCATGGCCGCCCGCACCACCGCCATCAGCGGCATGCCGGTAATGCCTGAGGTGACGAACAGATTCAGACCTACTGGCGGCGTGATCATGCCGATCTCCATGTTGACCACCATGATGATGCCCAGGTGAATGGGGTCAATACCCAGCTGCGTGGCAATCGGGAAGAAGATCGGAGCCAGGATCAGGATGATCGCGGTCGGCTCCATGAAGTTGCCAGCGATCAGCAGGATGATGTTGACCACGATCAGGAACTGCCATGGCTCCATGCCCAAGGCCACAATCTGTTCCGCAATGATCTGCGGAATTCGCTCGGTGGTCAGGACGTGGGCAAACAGCATGGCGTTGGCGATGATGAACATCAGCATCACCGTGGTCTTGCTCGCTTCCACAAAGGTGTGGGGCAGGTCTTTGAACGTCAGATCCTTGTATACAAAGACCGAGACCAATACGGCGTAGACCGCAGCAACGGCTGCCGCCTCGGTCGGGGTAAAGACGCCACCGTAGATGCCACCCATGATGATGGCTAGCAGCAGGAAACCGGGGATGGCATCACGACCGGAGGCCAAGACTTCTGTCATGGACGCCTTGGGCTGAGCAGGGAGCTTCTCGATGCGAGCACGGACATAGATCGCCACCATCAGGATTCCGGCCAATAGAAGCGCCGGAATAATGCCCGCCAGAAAGAGACGACCCACCGAAATCTCGGTAACCGCACAGTAGACGACCATCACGATCGAGGGCGGCATGAGGATGCCTAGGGTGCCTGCGTTGGCCATCACTCCCGCGGCAAACTTCTGGGTGTAGCCCTGCTTGATCATGCCGGCAATCATGATGGAGCCAATGGCCACCACCGTGGCTGGCGAGGAGCCTGAGACCGCGGCAAAGAAGGTACAGGCCAATACCGCTGCAATGGCCAGGCCACCGCGGATGTGTCCAACGCAGGCGACTGCAAAACGAACCAGTCGCTTGGCCACGCCACCCGTGCTCATCAGGGCGCCGCCCAGAATGAAATAGGGAATTGCCATCAGGGTGTAGTGCTCGGAGGTTTCAAAGAGCTTGATGGCGAGCGAGGCCAGCGAGTCCTGAGCGAACATCAGGATGGTCAGCAGGCTGGACAGCCCCAAAGCAATCGAGATGGGCATGCCCAGGAACATGAAGGCAAATAGCAATACGAAGAGGACGACGGAATTCATGAGCGGGCCTCCTCTTTCTTGTCGGTCTTGAAGGCGTCGATGGCGTCCTTGGCCTCGTCCGCGAGATTGAAGGTCGTGCGCTTGCCGGTGAGGACATCACGCAACAGCTGCAACAGTCGGTAGATCACCAGTGCATAGCCCAGGGGCAGCACAAAGCGTGGCATCCATTGCGGGAGCCACTGGATGTCTTGGCTCATGATGCCGATGTCATAAATCTTGTAGACATAGACGGTGGCGCCATAGAGCACGATGCTGGCATAGAGAACGCAACAGAGAATGGCGACGATGGTCGCTGTTCGTTGCCAGTGTTTGGGCATGAGCTTGACGACCGCATCTACTCCGATGTGGGCGCCTAGCTTAACGCCCCAGGCTGCCCCAATAAAAATGAGGGCAGCGAAAAAAAAGGTGGTCAGTTCGAAGGCCCAGTCGATGCTAGCACCCAGGACATATCGGAAGAAGACGTTGATACAGGTGATCACCGTCATGAGGGCCAGTAGCGAGGCGACAAAGTACTCCTCGAAGTGGTCTAGAAATTTTTTCATGATGCGAGCTCGTCGTGAGTGCGGGAGGACTGCGATCTAGAAAAAAGGCCGGCGTCGGTCGGACGTCGGCCTTTTCCTTTCGAACGAGAAGCTTACTTGTTGGCGGCCTGAGCTGCTTTGATCAGGTCGGCACCAATACCAGGTTCAAACTGCTTCCAGACCGGAGCCATGGCCTTCTGCCAGGCGGCCAGCTGCTCTTTGTTCAGCTTGATGATCTTGGCTTTGTTGTCGGCCACGATCTTTTTGCGGTCGTTTTCGTTGATGCTGTTGGCCAGGTCGTTGCCGTACTTGGTCGCCTCGTCCATGGCCTCACGAAGACCCTTCTGAATGTCGGCGGGCAGCTTCTTCCACCAGCCAGCGTTGGTTACCACCATGTAGTCGATCGTGCCGTGGTTGGTTTCCAGGATGGTCTTTTGGACTTCGTGGAACTTCTTGGAGTAGATGTTGGACCAGGTGTTCTCTTGGCCATCCACCACACCAGTCTGCAGACCCTGGTAGACCTCAGCAAAGGCCATCTTTTGGGGGCTGGAGCCCAATGCCTTGAACTGAGCTTCCAAAACGTCGGAGGCTTGGATGCGGAACTTCAGACCCTTGACGCTCTCGGGCATCAGGATGTCCTTGTTGGCCGACAGTTGCTTCATGCCGTTGTGCCAGTAGGCCAGGCCGATGATGCCCTTGGACTCCATGACGGTCAGCAACTTCTGACCCTCTTTGGAGGCCTGGAAACGGTCCACGGCTGCAATGTCTTGGAACAAGAATGGCAGATCGAAGACTGCGATTTTCTTGGTGTAGCGGTCGAATTTGGAGAGCGAAGGTGCGATGAACTGGACATCGCCCAGCAAGAGGGCTTCCATTTCTTTGCCATCACCAAACAACTGCGAGTTGGGGAAGACTTGAACCTGGACTTTGCCAGGAAGCTTCTTTTCGGCCAGTTCTTTGAACTTAAGGGCTGCCAGGCCTTTCGGCGTTTGATCGGCCACCACGTGGCTGAATTTGATCACGATGGGGGCAGCCATGAGGTTGGCCGAGAAAAGGCCAGCGGCAGCCAGCATGGCGATGCGAGAGATTTTCTTCATTGTCATCCTCGTAGGTGTTATCAGACAGAGGCCACATGATAAGCCGAACGGATCGGTTATACGGTTGGGGTATCCGCGTAATTTCGGATCATTTCGACCAGGGCCTGGGTGTGTTCGGGTAAACCCTCATCACTGCGCACCACGATTGATCTCTCCCGCACAGCCCATGGGTCGGTTAGTGTCACGATGTGAAAAGAGGCTGCGGGTGATCGCTGCTCAGCATGACGCCGAGCGACTGATTCGGGCACCACCGCCACGCCGACATTGGCGGCCACCATGTTGCAGATGGCTGGGAAACTGCCCAACTGGATTCGAAGACGCAGCTCGCGTCCCATAGCCCGCACGACCTGCGATAAGAAGGTTTGGATGCTGCTAGACGACCGCATGCCAACAAAGTTGTTGTCCAAGGCATCTGCGAAGGGCAGGCTCTTGCGCTTGGCCAAAGGGTGTTTGAGCGGGGTGATCAGCACCAGACGATCGGTGGAAAAGTGAAGGGTATCCAGACCTGGCACCTGCAGCATGGCACTCACAATGCCGATGTCGGTGCGTCTCTCGAGCACGGCCCGAACGATGTCGCCGTTTTCATGTTCCTGCAGGTCAATGCTGACATCCGGATTCTGGCTGAGAAAGGCGGAGAGCATGTTGGGCAGGAAGTCGGTCACCGCCGTGGTATTGGCATGAATGCGGACATGCCCCCGCAGCCCCTGGGCCAGCTCGGCCAGATCACTCTTCAGGGCGTCTAGTTGTTGCAGCATTTGTCGGGCATGAAAGACCACCGCCTCACCCGCCTGCGTGAGTCGAACCCCACGGGGTAGGCGATCGAGCAGAACTGTGTCGAGCTGCTCCTCCATGGCCTTGATTCGGCCGCTGGCGGCTGAGAGGGAGAGATGCAGCCGCCCGGCTGCCTCGGTGATGTTCTGGGCGTCGGCAATTTCACGCAGCAGACGAAGGTCGGTGGTGTGCAGGTGGATTTGTTGCATGGCGCTTATCTTATCCAGAATCGGCCGTAGCCTACGGCTAAACAGAAGGCTTGGGGGTAAAAATCAGAATTGCAGGGCCTAGCCTTCGGGCGCAGCATATGCAGCCATGTCTGCTGAAGAGGGTGTTGCCATGTCGTCATTTGATTTTTCGGACTGGGTTGGGCGTAGTCAGCGCCAGTCTGATCAGCTGTCCGCCACGCCTGCCCGGGCCTTGGCGGCGACCCTCGACCGAGAGGAGTCCTATGACCAAGGGGATCTGCTGCCTGGTCTTTGGCATTGGCTTTACTTTCTGCCCCTTCATCGCCAATCCGAACTCGGGATCGATGGACATGCCAAGCGAGGTGGTTTCCTGCCACCCGTGCCGCTCCCCCGACGGATGTGGGCTGGTGGTCAGCTCAACTGGCATCAGCCGTTGAAGATCGGTGAGTCAGTGGAGCGGGTCTCGACCATCAAGAGCGTGACCCACAAGAGCGGCAAGACGGGGGATCTGGTCTTTGTGGCGGTGGAGCATGCGATCTCGAATGCTCAGGGCTTGGCGATGACCGAGGTCCATGACATCGTCTATCGGGGCAATCCACCGGCCAGTGCCCACGGTGCCCCGATGGCAGCCGGTGAGCTGGCTCCGACTGATGCAGACTTTGAGCGCAGCCTGACGCCAGACGATGTGCTGCTGTTTCGTTATTCGGCGCTGACCTTTAATGGCCACCGCATTCATTACGACCGTCGTTATGTCACCACCGAGGAGGGCTACCCGGGCCTGGTGGTGCATGGTCCCCTGATTGCGACGCTGTTGGTGGACCTCGTGCGCCGTCAGGCGGGTCTTGGGTCATTGCGATCGTTTGATTTTCGGGCGATTCGTCCCACTTTCGATGGCCAGCCGATGAAGGTCTGTGGCAAGGCGATGGGCGACGGTCAAATCAGTCTGTGGGCCCAGGACCATCAGGGCTTTGTCACCATGAAGGCCAGTGCTGTCTTGGCCGCATAGGGAAATTTGGCAACCGACGATGGCCAGACCAAGGCCGTGATCATTTGTTTGATGTGTTTTTTATTTTTGGAGTAGCCCATGCATGAGATTCCTACCGCCGATGCCCACCAAGACCTGCGAGAGGCCTTGCGTGATTTGTGTGCCCAGTTTGATTCCAAATATTGGCAAGAGGTGGATGACGCCCGCGGCTACCCAGAGGCCTTTGTCAACGCTTTAACCGAAGCCGGCTGGCTGGCCGCCTTGATTCCGACCGAGTACGGTGGGTCTGGGCTTGGCCTGACCGAAGCCTCGGTCATCATGGAAGAGATCAACCGCTCTGGTGGCAACGCGGGCAGTTGTCACGGCCAGATGTACAACATGGGCACGATTCTGCGTCACGGCTCGGCTGAGCAGAAACAGCTGTACCTGCCGAAAATTGCGAGCGGCGAGTTGCGTCTGCAGAGCATGGCCGTGACCGAGCCCACCACGGGCACCGACACCACCAAGCTCAAGACCACCGCGGTCAAGAAAGGCGATCGCTATGTGGTCAATGGCCAGAAGGTCTGGATCTCTCGGATTCAGCACTCGGACCTGATGGTCTTGCTGGCCCGAACCACGCCACTGGATCAGGTGACCAAGAAGAGCGAAGGCATGAGCATTTTCCTGGTGGACCTGCACCAGGCCATTGGCAAGGGCATGACCGTTCAGCCCATTCGTAACATGGTCAATCACGAGACCAACGAGGTCTTCTTTGACAACCTGGAGATCCCCGCCGAGAACCTGATTGGTGAGGAGGGCAAGGGCTTTAAATACATTCTGGATGGCCTGAATGCCGAGCGTGCGCTGATTGCCGCCGAGTGCATTGGCGATGCCTATTGGTGTATTGATCGGGCACGCAAGTACGCCAGTGAGCGGGTGGTCTTTGGCCGGCCGATTGGCCAGAACCAGGGTATTCAGTTTCCGATTGCCCAGGCCTTTATCGAGACCGAGGCGGCCAACCTCATGCGATTCAAGGCCTGTGAGCTCTTTGATGCAGGCAAGCCCTGTGGCGCAGAGGCCAACATGGCCAAGCACCTGGCGGCCAAGGCCTCTTTTGAGGCGGCTGACATCTGCCTGCAGACGCACGGGGGCTTTGGCTTTGCCTGTGAGTACGATGTGGAGCGCAAGTTCAGAGAGACACGTCTGTACCAGGTGGCGCCGATCTCCTCGAACCTGATTTATTCCTATGTGGCCGAGCACCTGCTGGGCCTGCCCCGGTCCTTCTAAGCGACCGCGGACTGACTGATCAACCAGAAGAGTAGAGCCTTGAATCAACCAACACAGACTTTGCCCTTGACGGGCATTACCGTGGTTTCGCTGGAGCATGCGATTGCAGCGCCCTTTGCCTCACGCCAGTTGGCGGACCTTGGTGCCAGGGTCATCAAAGTGGAGCGTCCCGGAGAGGGAGATTTTGCACGTCGGTATGACGAGCGAGTCGATGGCCTGGCCTCTCACTTTGTCTGGGTGAACCGCTCCAAAGAGAGCCTGACGCTGGATCTGAAGAACGACCAGGCCATGACGGCCCTGCGCAGGCTATTGGCCAAGGCCGATGTCTTGATCCAGAACCTGGCACCCGGTGCGGCGGCCCGCATGGGGCTGTCCTATGAGCAGCTGAAAGATGAATTCCCCCAGCTCATCGTCTGCGACATCTCGGGCTATGGTGCAGACGGTCCGCATCGCGATCGCAAGGCCTACGACCTGCTGATTCAGAGTGAGGCCGGCTTTCTGTCGATTACCGGTACGCCCGATACGCCGAGCAAGGCGGGCTGCTCGATTGCCGACATCGCAGCCGGCATGTACGCCTTTACCTCGATTCAATCGGCGCTCTTGCTGCGGGCCAAGACCGGTGTGGGCAGCGGCATTGATGTGAGCATGCTGGAGTCATTGGCCGAGTGGATGGGCTATCCGCTCTACTACGCCTACAAGGATGCGCCGCCGCCGGTTCGGGCCGGTGCCTCGCATGCGACGATTTTCCCTTATGGCCCCTTTAAGGCCGGTGATGGCCGCAGTGTCATGCTGGGCCTGCAGAACGAGCGCGAGTGGCTGGCCTTCTGTGACAAGGTGCTTCAGGATGCCGCCTTGGCCAGTGATGCACGGTTTGCCAGCAACGCCCAACGCAGTGCCAACCGGATCGAGCTGACGGCACTGATTGAGCAGGCCTTCTCGGCCTTGACGGCAGCCCAGGTGGCCAAGCGTCTGGACGAGGCTGGCATTGCCAACGCCAACATGAACGACATGCACGACCTCTGGGAGCATGAGCAGCTGAAGGCTCGCGATCGCTGGGTGTCGGTGGGCACCACTGTAGGTCAGGTCCCGGCGCTCAAGCCGCCTGGTCGAAGCACAGCCTTCGAGCCGGTCATGCAGGCGGTGCCCGGTGTTGGCCAACAGACCGATGCGATACTGAATGAATTGGGTTTTGACGAGGCCAGCCGCGCAGCCATGCGCGCGGCCAAGGCTATCTAATTAACCAACCTTTTTGGGACCTCGTCTCATGAACGCAGCTACACCTGACCATTTGCTCAACCCCACCGCACAGCTGGCGGAGTTTGCCGCCAGCCTACAGGCCAGCGACATTCCTGAGGCGGTCTTCAGACGATGTGAAGACTTGTTTGTGGATTGGGCCGCTTCGGCCTTGGCTGGCTACAACGCGAGAGCAGTTGCCGCCATTCGAGAGGTGGCCTTGGACCAGGGACCCGATAGCGGTCCTTGCGAGATTCTGGGTGGGGTCGAGACCAGTTCACCCTACTGCGCCGCCATGGCCAATGCAGCCGCCTCGCATGTGGTCGAGCAGGATGACCTGCACAACTCGTCGGTCTTGCATCCCGCCACGGTGGTGTTCCCCCCCGCTTTGGCCGCCGCACAATCGCTGGGGGCCAGTGGCAAAGAGTTTTTAACGGCCTGCGTGGTGGGCTACGAGGTGGGCATTCGGGTTGGCGAGTTTCTGGGCCGCTCGCACTACAAGATTTTCCACACCACTGCGACGGTGGGGACTCTGGCAGCCGCTGCAGCGGTGGGTCGGCTGTTGCATCTGTCGCCGGGTCAGATGCTCAATGCCTTTGGGTCGGCGGGTACCCAGGCCGCCGGTCTTTGGGCCTTTCTCAGAGACGCGGCCGATTCCAAACAGCTGCACACTGCGCATGCCAGTGGGGCTGGATTGCTCTCGGCCTATATGGCGCAGAAAGGGGTCACGGGTGCCCAGGACATTCTGATGGGCAAGCAGGGCATGGCCCAGGGCATGTCGACCGATGCTGATCCCAACAAGCTCACCGACCGACTGCGAGAGCGCTGGGCCCTGATGGAGACGTCATTTAAGTACCACGCGTCCTGTCGTCACACCCACCCCGCGGTGGATGCGCTGTTGAAGGTGATGCAGGACCAGGGTCTGACACCGGCTGACATTGAGTCGGTGGTGACGCGTGTGCACCAGGGTGCGATTGATGTCTTGGGACCGGTCACCGACCCACAGACCGTTCATCAGAGCAAGTTCTCGATGGGTACGGTCTTGGCACTGGCAGCCCACTATGGTTTTGCCGGCCTGGATGAGTTTGAGGCCCACTTCAAAGATGCCGACACGGTCTCGTTCCGAGACCGCGTGACCATGGTCCTGGACGACGAGGTGGATGCCGCTTATCCAGCCCGGTGGATCGGGAAGGTGACGGTCACCACCAAGGACGGCCGGTCTTTTGATGGCCGCGTGGACGATCCCAAGGGCGATCCTGGCAACACCCTGAGCCGTTCTGAGCTTGAGGAAAAAATGCAGCGCTTGTCCGAATATGGTGATCGCATTGATGAGGCTGCGACAGACCGTTTGCTGGCGCGTCTCTGGGCGATTGCCAATGCAGCTCGCGTGGAGCGGCTCGTGCCACTGGAGGATTTGTAATGGATGTCAAAGGCCTACAGGCCTTTTGGGATGAGCGATATGCGGGGACTGAGTTTGCCTTTGGCGAGGCTCCCAATGATTGTCTCGTTGAGCAGCTGGCTGCACATCCTCCCTTGGCAAGGGCTGGTGGCAGTTCACTGCCGATGACGGCCTTGGCCCTGGCCGATGGTGAGGGACGCAATGGGGTCTGGCTGGCTGAGCAGGGCTATGCGGTGACCTCGATCGATGTCTCGCCCAAGGGCTTGGACAAGGCCACACGCCTGGCGCAAGACCGCAAGGTCTCCATCCAGACTGTGCTGGCCGATCTGACTGCTTACGACTTTGGGCAGCAGGCGTGGTCTGTCGTGGCCAGTATTTTTCTGCACCTGCCGGCGGACAAGCGTCGAGAGGTCAACCGTCGGGCCGTTCAGGCCCTGCAGCCCGGAGGGGTTTTTGTCTTTGAGGGCTATGGCACCGATCAGCTGAAGTACGGGACGGGTGGTCCCAAGGACTTGGCCTTGCTCTATGAGTTGTCGGCGTTGCGCGCCGATTTTGATGGCCTGCCGGTTCAGCTGGTTCACGAGTTCAGCGGCGAGCGACTGGTCCAGGAGGGGGTTCGCCATACTGGACTGGCCTCGGTGGTACAGGTTACTGTCCGCCGGTATGCAGACTGAGTTCGCAGCACCACCACTTCAGACTCATTTTTCATCCGAAGGCCAGACACTCTTCTCGGCCCTGCGTCATGCCATCTCCTCGCAACAGGGAAGTGGCATCGAGTCCGGATTCTCGGACACCACTGGCTTTGTATCTCGCCGGGACTTGGTCAAGCGCGCCGTTGGTGCCGCTCGACTTGCTGGCCAACTGAGCCAACCCGGGCAGACCATTGCTCTGCTGTTGCCCAATGTGGCGGGTACCATCGCGGCCTTGGTTGGGATTGGGGCCAGTGGTCGAATACCTGCACTGCTCAATTACTCGGCTGGTCCCGAGGTGATGCGCGCAGCCTGCCAGGTGGCCCAGGCCTGCTGCGTTCTGACGTCTCGGGCCTTTGTTGAAAAGGCCCACCTGCAGGCGGCTCTCGAGGCCATGCCCGTGCCTGTTTTCTATGTAGAAGATTTGCGAGCCAGTCTGAGTCTGGTGGACAAACTCTGGATTGCAGCAGCCTTGGTTCGTCCCGACTGGTTCTTGCCGAGCATCCAGTCCGATCAGACCGCTGTGATCCTGTTCACCTCAGGGTCTGAGGGTGCGCCAAAGGCGGTGGCCTTGTCCCACCGATCGCTGCTCGCCAATGTGGATCAGATTTTGAATGCCTTGAGCCTGAGTGCTCGGCATGTGATCTTCAATGCCCTGCCGGTCTTTCATTGTTTTGGCCTGACGGCTGGTGCTCTGTTGCCTTTGTTCCTGGGGATGCGCAGCGTGCTCTATGTGAGCCCACTGCATTACAAAGAGATTCCCAAGCTGATTGGTGAGCACCAGGCGACCATTTTGTTTGGGACGAGTAGTTTTCTAGCTCAGTATGCAGCCCACGCCCAGCCCAGCGACCTGCAGAGCCTTGAGTTGGTCGTGGCTGGGGCGGAGCGTCTCACAGACGAAGTGAGGCAGACCTGGCGGGATCGATTTGGTTTGGAGATCTACGAGGGATATGGCTGCACCGAGACGGCACCGGTGCTGGCCGTGAACCTGCCGGGCGCGAACAAGCCCGGCAGTGTTGGCCGACTCTTGGCTGGATTGGAAGCTCGCTTGGTCGAGGCGGTTGGTCTAGACCATCAGCGCAGCCTGCATGTCCGTGGCCCCAACTTGATGTTGGGTTATTTGGATGAGCAGGGCCGCGCTGCAATGCCCGAGACCGCTCTTGGGCCGGACTGGTATGACACGGGCGACATTGTGCGGATTGACGAAGACGGCTTTGTCTTCATTGAGGGCCGAGCCAAGCGATTTGCCAAGGTGGCCGGCGAGAGCGTGTCCTTGGCCTGGACGGAGCGTCTGGCCGGACGAGCCTATCCCGATGCGCAGCATGCGGCCAGCCGCGCACCCGATGCCCATCGAGGTGAAAAAATCGTGTTGTTCACGACCCAGGCCGAGGCCCATCGTGAGGACCTGATTGCTGCTGCTCACGCGGAGGGTTTGCCTGAGATCGCTCTGCCCAGAGAGATCCGGGTGCTACCAGAGTTGCCTCTGCTGGGGACCGGTAAAGTAGACCATCAGGCCTTGCAGCGCATGGCCACAGAACTCAACGACTAGAACTCAGAAAGAGAACGCCTCATGGCAGACAAAGGATTTGATCGGATCGGAACACCCCTGTCGCCCAGCGCAACGCGGGTGATGTTCCTGGGCGCTGGTGAATTAGGCAAAGAGGTGGTCATTGCCTTTCAACGCCTTGGTGTCGAGGTGATTGCAGTGGATCGTTACGAGAACGCACCCGGCCATCAGGTGGCCCATAAGGCCGTGGTGATCGACATGTCGGATCCCAAGGCGCTGCGAGAGCTGATTGAACGAGAAAAGCCTGATCGGGTCATTCCGGAGATCGAGGCCATTGCCACACCAGTGCTGGTTGAACTGGAGAAGACCGGTCTGCAGGTGATTCCGACGGCCAGAGCGGCTTTCCTGACCATGAACCGTGAGGGTATTCGGCGGCTGGCGGCCGAGGACCTGCAGCTGCCCACCTCGGGCTATCGGTTTGCTGAATCAGAGGCCCAGATGACATCGGCTGCGAATGAACTGGGCTATCCCTGTTTTGTGAAGCCCATCATGTCGTCTTCGGGTAAAGGCCAGTCCCGACTGACCAGTGCATCGGATTGTGCTGAGGCCTGGGCCAAGGCCAAGTCTGCTGCTCGGGTTGACATGCAGAAGGTGATTGTGGAGGCAGCCGTTGAGTTTGACTTCGAGATCACCCTGCTGACGGTTCGCAGTCTGGATGAACAGGGTCAGCCCATGGTCTCGTTCTGCGACCCAGTGGGCCATGTCCAGGTCAGCGGCGATTATGTGGAGTCATGGCAGCCCCAGCCCATGTCGGCCTCGGCACTCAAGCTGGCCCAGGAGATCGCCGCCAAGGTGGTGAATGCCTTGGG
>JBMSJG010000013.1:0-14447 GCA_049418645.1 Burkholderiaceae bacterium
CCCTCGGCCACCCGTTGCTCCAGATTCTGGTGGGTGGCGGCAATGACCCGTACGTTGGCCTTGAGAGCCTGCTGCCCCCCCACACGGTAGTACTGACCATCAGACAGGACTCTTAAGAGTCGAGTCTGCAGATCCAGAGGCATATCGCCAATCTCATCGAGGAACAGGGTCCCACCGTCGGCCTGTTCGAACCGACCCTTGCGGGTGGCCTGGGCGCCGGTAAACGAGCCGCGTTCATGGCCAAAGAGTTCGGACTCCAACAAGTCATGCGGAATGGCTGCTGTGTTCAGGGCCACAAAGGGCTTGTCGGCTCGAGGGCTGTGTCGATGCAGGGCATTGGCCACCAGCTCCTTTCCCGAGCCCGACTCACCGGTGATCAAGACCGTGGCCGATGACTGGGAGAGGCGGCCAATTGCGCGAAAGACCTCTTGCATGGCCGGGGCCTGACCTAACATCTCAAGGGGTACTTCTGATGCTGCGGGTCTGTCTGCTGCATCACCGGCAGACTCCTTGACCGCACGCTGGATCAAGGCGGTTGCCTCATCGATGTCAAAGGGCTTGGGCAGGTACTCAAAGGCCCCTCCCTGAAAGGCATTGACGGCACTGTCCAGATCACTGAACCCAGTCATGATGATCACAGGCAGGTCCGGCAGTCGCGCCTTGACCTTCTCTAAAAGCTCCAGGCCAGAGTCACCGGGCATGCGAATGTCAGACACCAACACCTGTGGCGTGTCGTCCTGCAGAGCCCGCATGGCGTCATTGGCCGATTCGAAGAGTCGCACGGGCAAGTGGGCCCGGCCCAGTGCCTTCTCAAGTACCCATCGTATCGATGCATCGTCGTCCACTACCCAGACTGGCTTCATTCAACAATCCTTTCGCGCTTAGAGACGCATGGGGTCACCAATTGGCAACAAGATCTGAAACGACGTTCCACTGCTGTCGGACTTGCAATCAATGGCACCCCCATGCTGGTGCACGATGGTCTGAGCAATAGTCAGGCCAAGTCCGTGACCTTTTGGATTGCCAGACACCAAGGGATAGAAAATTTCGTCTCGAATGGCCTGAGGGATGCCAGGCCCGTTGTCGGTGATGCTCAAGGCCAAGGCCAATCGATAGCGTTGCCGGTGAAGGGTCACCTGGCGGGCTGCACGGGTTCTGAGGATGACCTCACCAGTCTGGTGCGACCGTGCCGGATCGGTAATAGCCTGGGCCGCGTTTCGCACGATGTTGAGGACCAACTGAATCAGCTGCTCCTGGTCGGCCTGCACCTCCGGTAGGCTGATGTCGTAATCCCGACGAATGGCGAGCCCCTGGGTAAATTCAGAGAGCACCAGGGTGCGGACATGCTCGAGTACCTCGTGAACATTGACTGGTGAGCGGGTGAGTCGGCAGCGCACCGGTGCCAGCATGCGATCGACCAAGCCCTGCAGTCGGTCTGACTCCTTGATGATGATCTGGGTGTACTCCCTCAACTCGTCGGTCGGCAGCTCAGCATTGAGCAACTGCGCCGCCCCACGAATGCCCCCCAACGGGTTCTTGACCTCATGGCCCAGGTTACGCAGCAGCGACTGGTTCATTTGCTGGAGCACCGCCTGGCGCTCCTCGCGGTCAATTCGAATCAAGGCATCGTTGTCCCGCAGCTCAATGGAGGCCAGCAGACCAGGTTCGTCCAGACCCAGCACGGTGGTCTCCAGCGGCTCGTCATCGGACTCTGAATTGGCGGTTCGCCAGACGACCTGCATGCGCCGAACGGTCAGGCTTCTCTCCTGGGCATCTCGCAGCACCTGATCAACCTCGCTGGGATTGGCCAACAAATCCTTTAGATGTTGGCCCACCAGAACCTGAGCCGACTGTCCCAACAAGGCCTCAGCCGCCGCGTTGACACGCGAGACCCGACCGTCGGTTGCTATCAGCAAGACGGCGGTGGTCAACAGGTCAAAGGGATGGGGTTCGCGCATGAATAAAAAAGGGGGCGATTGCTCGCCCCCTTCGTTGGTCTACAAAGCCAGACGTCGAAGGCTGGCGAGCAGATCAGCTGCCTTACAGTGAGTAGTACATGTCGAACTCAACCGGATGGGTGGTCATGCGGAAACGCGTGACCTCATCCATCTTGAGGTTGATGTAGGCATCGATCATGCCGTCGGAGAAGACACCGCCACGGGTCAGGAACTCGCGATCCTTGTCGAGACACTCCAGCGCCTGGTCCAGCGAGGAGCAGACGGTTGGGATCTTGGCATCTTCCTCGGGTGGCAGGTCATACAGGTTCTTGCTGGCCGCCTCACCCGGGTGGATCTTGTTCATGACACCGTCCAGACCAGCCATCAGCAGAGCCGAGAAGGCCAGATAGGGGTTGGCCGAGGGATCGGGGAAGCGAGCCTCGATGCGGCGAGCCTTGGGGCTGGCCACGTGAGGAATACGGATCGAAGCCGAGCGGTTACGCGAGGAGTAGGCCAGTTTGACTGGGGCCTCGAAGCCAGGCACCAGACGCTTGTAGGAGTTGGTGCCAGGGTTGGTGATGGCATTCAGGGCACGAGCGTGCTTGATCACACCACCGATGTAGTACAGGGCGAACTCGGACAGGCCGGCGTAGCCGTTGCCCGCGAACAGGTTCTGGCCGTCTTTCCAGACCGACTGGTGAACGTGCATGCCAGAGCCGTTGTCACCGACCAGAGGCTTGGGCATGAAGGTGGCGGTCTTGCCGTAGCTCGCTGCCACGTTGTGCACGACGTACTTCAGGATCTGGGTCCAGTCAGCACGCTGAACCAGGGTGGAGAACTTGGTACCAATCTCGCACTGGCCGGCACCAGCCACCTCGTGGTGGTGAACCTCAACGGGCACACCCATCTGCTCGAGGATCAGGCACATCTCTGAACGGATGTCTTGGAATGAGTCGACGGGGGGAACGGGGAAGTAGCCACCCTTGACGGCAGGCCGGTGGCCCAGGTTGCCACCCTCGTAGTCGGTGTTGGTGGACCAGCTGGCTTCTTCGGACTTGATCTTGACACCACTGCCAGACATGTCAGCAAACCAGGTCACGCCATCAAAAATGAAGAACTCAGGCTCGGGACCAAAGTAGGCGGTATCGCCCAGGCCGGAGGACTTGAGAAACGCCTCGGCACGCTTGGCGATGGAGCGGGGATCCAGATCGTATCCCTTGCCATCGGAGGGCTCGATGACGTCGCAGGTGAGGATCAGGGTGGACTCCTCGCGGAAGGGGTCCATCACAGCGGTCGAGGGATCGGGCATCAGCAGCATGTCAGAGGCTTCAATACCCTTCCAGCCAGCAATCGAGGAACCGTCAAAGGCATGACCCGATTCAAACTTGTCTTCATCTACCTGGTGGTGAGGCACCGACACGTGCTGCTCTTTGCCACGGGTGTCCGTGAAACGAAAGTCGACGAACTTGACCTCGTTGTCCGAGATCATTTTCAAGACGTCTTTGGGTGTAGCCATCGCTAAGCTCTCCTGATCGCAAAAATGGGTAAATCGATAAATAGAAGGTACGGCTCTAGAAATGCATGAAACATGCCAACCAACAAACGACCATTTAGCGCGCAGTCTGCGCCAGCGCACGGCCTATTATGCACTTTTATAGTGCTTTATGCACCAATATAGTGAATTAAGAACGCTATTGGTGCAAAAACAGACCCTGAAGATCGTTGAGGAAATCCAGCCCTTTGGCGGAGGGACGCCAGCATGATACATCCGCTAGCAAAAGCCCTTTGGCCACCGCCTGCTCCAGGCCGGGCAGAACGGTCTCCAGAGCCAGGCCGGTTCGCTCTCTGTAGAGGGCGGGGGAAAATCCCTCCACGAGACGCAGACCATTGAGCATGAACTCGAAGGGCAGATCATCGGACGCGACCGTCACTTGTCGTCGATGAGACCCATCTGCTCGCAAGACGGCGTCCATGTAATCCTGCGGTCGACGCAGGCAGTTGTGTCGAGTCACCAGCAACCCTGCCCCGCTCGCGGACCAGTGGGCTGGCCGGTTGGCTGAGTGACTGGCTGAATGACTGCGCCGGGCGTCGGCAGTTGAATCGGCATGGGCGCTGAGCTTGCTGTGTGCTCCCGCGCCGATCCCCAGGTAGTCCCCAAACTGCCAGTAGTTCAGGTTGTGGGCACATCGCTGGCCAGGCTTGGCGTAGGCCGACACCTCGTAGCGTTCAAGGCCGGCCTGGGAGAGTTGGTTCATCAGGGCCAACTGCATGTCGTAGATCAGATCCTCATCCGGCAGTACCGGCGGCTTGTTCGCAAAGACCGTATTGGGCTCGATGGTGAGTTGATAGAGGGACAGGTGACCCACGCCAAGCGAGAGGCCTGTTGCCAGGTCATCACAGGCCATCTGCAAGGTCTGCCCCGGCAGGCCGTACATCAGGTCTAGGTTGACCCGGTCAAAGACCCTGGTGGCCTGGGTCACCGCAGCGAGGGCCTGATCTGCCGAATGAACCCGACCCAACGCCACCAAGCTCTGCGCATGAAAGGACTGCACCCCGACCGACAACCGGTTGACCCCCGCCTGACGATAGCCCAGCCAATCGCCCTGATCGCGCCCAGCCCCGGGGTTGGCCTCCATGGTCACTTCGATACCCGCCAGCCAGGGCAACCGGGCTCGACAGCCAGCCAGCAGTTGATCAATGGCCTGAGGAGAAAAGACATTCGGCGTCCCGCCCCCGATAAACACCGCAGAGATGCTGCGACCCCAGACCAATGGCAAGGCCTGCTCGAGATCGGCCAAGAGTGCCTGGATGTATCGCTGCTCAGCACTGACCAGGTCGAGTCCGTCGCGCGCCAGGCCATCAAGCCCATGGGAATTGAAGTCACAGTAAGGACATTTCTGCACACACCAAGGCAGATGGATGTAGAGGGTCAGGCTACCGGTCAAGGTCAGGCCTCAGACGCCAGTGCGCAGGGCAGCGGCATCGTCCGAGCGCAGCTGATCCATTAACTGGGCAAAAGCCTTGGCACGGTGGGAGCGGGCGTCTTTTTGTTCAGCCGTCATCTCGGCCGCCGTGAGGCCCAACTCGGTATCCAGAAACACTGGGTCGTAGCCAAAGCCATGCTCGCCCTTGGCCGCATCAGCCACCTGACCATGCCAGCGGCCCATCGCAATCACAGGGTCGGGATCATGGGCATGGCGAACCAAGACCAGACAGCAGACGAAGTGCGCCTTGCGCGCGCTGGCCTCGCGTCGACGCAAATCATCGAGAAGACCCTGACAGCCATGGGCCTTGAGATAACGCGCCGACTGGACCCCCGGTGCGCCGCCCAAGGCATCGACCACCAGGCCCGAGTCATCGGCCAAGGCCGGCAGGCCCGTGGCCTTGGCTGCATGCCGTGCCTTGCGAAGCCCATTCTCAACGAAGGTCTCAAAGGGCTCGTCGATCGGTTCGACACCCAAGGAAGACTGCAAGACCACGTCCAGCGAGGACCAGGCCGTCGACGCCCCACGAAACAGGCGGACAAACTCCTGGGCTTTGCCAGCATTGCCGGATGCCAGTACCCAACGCATGGGACCTAGCCTCTTAGCGTGGCCTGCAACTGCTCGGGCTTTTGCATGAGCTCCGCCTGCAGGGCATGCAGACGACGCAGACCCGACTCACCCAGCGCCAGCATGGCATCGAGTTCAGCCCGGCTAAAGGCCTCGCCCTCTGCGGTGCCCTGAAGCTCGATCAATCCACCCGAGGCGGTCATGGCGATGTTCATGTCGGTGTCACAGCCAGAGTCTTCTATGTAATCCAAATCCAGCAGCGCCCGGCCAGCCACCAGCCCAACCGAGACCGCCGCAACGCGGTCCTTGAGCGCGGCGCGAATTTGCTGAGCCGCTGCCGCATCCGTCTGCCGCGAGGCCAATGTCTCCAAGGCATCAAATACCGCCAGGCAGGCCCCAGTCACGCTTGCAGTGCGGGTGCCGCCATCGGCCTGCAGCACATCGCAGTCCACCGTGATGGTGCGCTCGCCCAGTGCCTGGAGATTCACCACCGCACGCAGACATCGGCCAATCAGCCGCTGGATCTCCATGGTCCGGCCGCCCTGCTTGCCCTTGGCCGCCTCGCGGTCGCTGCGGGTGTGGGTGGACCTTGGCAGCATGCCGTACTCCGCCGTTACCCAGCCCTGCCCTTTGCCCTTCAAGAAACCGGGCACCCGATCCTCAACCGACGCACAGCACAGCACCTTGGTCTGACCAAAACTCACCAAGACCGACCCCTCGGCGTGGCAGGTGTAACGCCGCTGTAGGCTGACCTGCCGCAACTGATCATCACTGCGACGACTACCCTGGCCGGCCTGCGGGCCATCGCCCGCGCAGCGGGTCTGAGGAAATGTGCTGCTGTCCTGGGTGTTCAAGAAAACTCTCCTTGCTTCATAACGGGTGGCTTACTGCAGACCTTACAATACCTGCACCATGAATACGATCAGCATGACCGGCTTTGGTGCCGCCAGCCAACCAACTGCACTTGGGCTCTTGCAGATCGACATCAAGAGCGTCAACAGCCGCTTCTTCGAGTTCAATGCTCGACTGCCCGAGGAGTGTCGAAGCCTAGAGGCAGGCCTTCGCGAGTCTCTTGCGCGGGTGGTGGCCCGAGGCAAGGTGGAGCTCCGGATTTACCTGTCGCGAGAGCAGGCACCGCAGCCGGCCGCTCCCAGCATTCGTGAGCCTCTGGTCAAGCAGTTGCTGGCCGTGGGCCATCAGGTCCAGACCCTCTCCAACCATACGGTGGAGCCCTGGCGCATGGTGGACCTGCTGCGCTGGCCAGGCGTAATGGTTGAGACGCCTGCGGATCCAGAGGCCTTCGCCCAGGCGGTCAACGAGTGTTTTCAATCCGCGTTGCAGGCTTACCAAGCCTCCAGACAGCGTGAGGGACAGGCCCTGGGTCAGACCATTCTGGACAAGGCAGAGGCCCTTCAGACACTTTGTGCGAGAGCAGCCGAACAATTGCCAGAGGCCTTGACCGCCCAGACCGATCGGGTGGCCAGCCGGCTTCAAGAGGCCTTTGCCAGCCTGGCAGAGGCCGACCGTCAGGCCATGGTCGAAGACCGAATTCGGCAGGAGGCCAATGCCGCGGCCATTCGCTCAGATGTCACCGAGGAGTTAGACCGCCTCAAGGCTCACCTCGCTGAGATGGCCCGTGTCATCCACAGCAGCAAGGACAGCAGTCTGGGCAAGCGCCTAGACTTCCTGACCCAGGAGTGCCACCGCGAGGCCAATACCCTGGGCTCCAAATCGCCGGGACTGGCCCTGACGCAGACCGCGATGGAGATGAAGCTGCTCATTGAGCAGATTAAAGAACAGGTGCAGAACCTTCAATAATGGCTGGGCGTCTCATCATCCTCTCGGCACCCTCCGGGGCCGGCAAGACCAGCCTGGTCAAGGCCCTGCTCCAAGACAGCAGCCTGCCACTGCGCCTGTCCATCTCCACCACCACCCGACCACCACGACCTGGTGAAGTCCACGGCCGGGAGTATTTCTTTACCGATGTGCCGACCTTTGAGCAGCGCATCGCCAAGGGGGAGTTCTTGGAGTGGGCGAGAGTCCACGACAACCTCTACGGAACGGCGGCTGCCGATGTCCAGGCTGCCTTGGATCGGCAAGATCAGTTGCTGCTGGAGATTGACTGGCAGGGCGCCGCGCAGATCAGGGCCCGTTTCGCACCCGAGCAGTTGATGAGCATTTTTATCCTGCCGCCCTCTCTGGCCGAGTTACGCCGCCGACTGGAGAGTCGAGGCCAGGACAGCCAGGCGGTGATCGATCGGCGAGTGGCTGCTGCTGAGGCCGAGATGGCCCACGCCAATGAATTCGATCATGTTATTATGAATCAAGACTTTAGCGTGGCTTTGGCCGAGCTCAAGCGACTCATCTGCCACCACGACAGCCCCACCCAATCGGAGTAGAGACCACCATGGCCCGTATCACCGTCGAAGACTGCCTGCATCAGATCAACAACCGCTTTGAGTTGGCCCTGGCCGCCACCTACCGCGCCCGTCAACTGGCCCAGGGTGCAACGCCCAAGGTGCCCGACCAGAAGGACAAGCCCACCGTGACCGCCCTGCGCGAAGTCGCCGCTGGTCAGGTTGGTCGTGAAATGCTGCGCAAGGTGCCCATCTAAGCCAGCCACCACAACATGGGCGACCACTCTCTTCGTTCGCCTGTTGTGATCTCCCCGCGTGAGTTGCTCGCGCGGGCGCAGTACCTGAGCAAGTCCGATCAGAAGCGCCTCACCGAGGCCTTTCACTTTAGCGACGCTGCTCACCTTGGCCAGACCCGGCAATCGGGTGAGCCTTACATCACCCATCCACTGGCCGTCGCCGAGGTCTGCACCGACTGGCAGCTCGATGCCGATGCCCTCATGGCAGCCCTGCTGCACGACACCGTCGAAGACTGCGGTGTAACGCGACAAGAGATCGCTGAAAAATTTGGCACCACCGTCTCGGCCCTGGTTGATGGCCTGACCAAACTCGACAAGATCGAATTCAAGAACCGAGAGCATGCGCAGGCGGAGAACTTTCGCAAGATGCTGCTGGCGATGTCGGATGACGTACGGGTCATTCTGATCAAACTGGCCGACCGGCTCCACAACATGCGAACCCTGGGCGTGGTCTCCGCGGAGAAGCGACAACGCATTGCCCGAGAGACACTGGACATCTACGCCCCCATTGCTCACCGATTGGGCCTGAACGAGGTCTTCCGAGATTTTGAGGACTTGTGTTTTGCCGGCCTCTATCCCGATCGCTTTCGGATTCTGAGCCAAGCCCTTCATGCGGCCCGAGGCAATCGTCGAGAGATTGTCAGCCGACTGGAAAACACCATTCGTGAACACCTGCCCAAATTCCACATCAAGGCCCAGGTCACCGGACGCGAAAAGAGTGTGTTCTCCATCTACCAGAAGATGAAGGAGAAACGGCTGAGCTTTGCCGAGGTCTTGGACATCTATGGTTTTCGGGTCCTGGTCGACAGCCCCTCAGACTGTTATCTGGCCCTCGGAGCGCTGCACGCCCTGTTCAAGCCAGCACCAGGCAAGTTCAAAGACTACATCGCTCTGCCCAAGTCCAATGGCTATCAGTCTCTGCACACGGTGGTGGTGGGTCCCCAAGGAACACCGCTGGAGTTTCAGATTCGAACCCACCAGATGCACCAGGTGGCCGAGGCAGGCGTTGCAGCCCACTGGCTCTACAAGGAGTCAGACCATGCCTCCGCCTCTCCACTGCAGCGCAAGGCGCACGAGTGGATGAAGTCCCTGCTATCGGTCCAGACCAAAGACCCTGGTGATTTTCTTGAGCACGTCAAGATCGACCTCTTCCCGGATGTGGTCTACCTCTTCACCCCCAAGGGTGAGATCAAAGAGCTGCCTCGGGGTGCCACGCCCATCGACTTCGCCTACATGGTTCACACCGACATCGGCAATCGCTGCGTCGCGGCCCTGGTCAATGGCCAGGCCAAACCACTCGACACAGAACTTCGCAACGGCGACGTGGTGCGCATTGAGACTCGCCCGGAGGCCACACCACACCCGGGATGGCTCGGCTTTGTGCGGACCGCCAAGGCCAGGGCCGAGATTCGCCACAACCTCAAAACCAATACCCAAGAGCGGGCGATTGGCTTTGGTCGGCGCCTGCTGGACAACGCCTTAAGGGCCATCGGATCCACCGGCGTCGAGGACGAGCAGTTGAACTGGACTGGACTGTTCCACGAGACCACCGCCAACGACAAAAACGGGGTCTATGAATCGATTGGCCTGGGCCTGACCCTGGCCCACGTCGCCGCGAGACGATTGCTCCCGGCCGACAGCAGTTCGGCAGCGGCTGGTTACGCTGGGTCTCTGCAGGACGAGGCCAGCCTCCAGACAAGCGGCAAGACCCGACAATTGAGTGAAACCGCAAGGCAGGCCCTTCAGCTATCCGAGCAACACCTGACCCATCAAGCCGTTGGGATCACCATCAATGGTGCCGAGGGCACTGCCGTTCAGTACGCCCATTGCTGCTATCCGATTGCAGGTGACAATGCGGTGGGCTACATGAGAGGCGGCACGGGCCTACAAATCCACCGGGCCAGCTGTCCGACGGCCAGGCGTCAGCAGGACAAAGACCCCAGTCGATGGGCCGAAATCAGTTGGGGAGATCCGCTCTACCGAGACTTTGAGACCCACCTGGACATCGAGGTCAGTGACAGCCCTGGTGTATTGGCCAAAGTGGCCTCCGCCATTTCAGCCAGCGGCGCCAACATTGTCGACATCAGCATCGAGCAGCACGGCACCGGCTTTGCCCGTCTTCGGGTGGCCATCGAGGTCAAACACCGACAACACCTGGCGGACGTCCTGCGTCGGGTTCGCCGAAATGCAGTGGTCACCAAGGCCAGCCGAATCACCCGAGCCAAAGCCGGCGATCTGCTGGCAGCCCGATCAGCTGCCCGCAATCGTCATTCGGTCTAGCAGAATCGACCCCGTGGTTTTGGTGCCGCGGGTGATCTCATCGCTGCCCACGGCCACCAGACCGGCGTACATGTCTTTGAGATTGCCGGCGATGGTGATCTCTTCGACCGGATGGACAATCTGACCGTTCTCAACCCAGTAGCCAAAGGCTCCACGGGAATAATCCCCGGTCAGGCCATTCACGCCCTGGCCCATCACCTCGGTCACCAGTAGCCCCTTGCCCATGGTCTTGATCAGAGCAGCCAGATCGTCCTTTGGCTTGGTGCGACGACTGCTCAGGCGCAGGTTGTGAGCGCCACCCGCATGACCGGTGGGCTCCATCGATAGCTTGCGAGCCGTGTACATGGACAGAAAGTAACCCTGCACCACACCGTCGGATACCAGCTTGCGAGGACAGACCGCCAGTCCCTCATCATCGAAGGGTGCACTGCCGGCCGCCCCTGGAATAAAGGGATCTTCATCGATCTCGATGTGATCCGGGAAGATCTTCTGACCCTTGGCATCCAGCAGGAAGCTTGCACGCCGATAGAGCGCGGACCCGCTGAGCGCGTGGACCAAGGAGCCGATGAGGCCAACCGCCAATGGGGCTTCAAAAATCACCGGCCACTGACCCGTCGGAATCTTCTTGGCCCCCAGCCGAGACAGCGCGCGCCTGGCTGCGTAACGGCCCACGTCCTGTGGACTGGCCAATTCGGTTGGCCTGCGGCTGGTGCTGTACCAGTCGTCGCGCTGCATGGCATCGCCACGCTGGGCTATCGGTGCCACCGAGAGCCAGTGGCGGCTATACGGATAGCCACCCGAGAAACCGGCGGTGTTGGCACTGAAGAACTGGCCATGGCTGGCCGACACGCCGGCCCCTTCGGAGTTTTTGATCAGTGGGCTGACGGCGCGAGCCGCAGCCTCGGCCGCCAAGGCCATGTCGGCAGCCTGCTCCGGCCGAACCGACCAGGGGTGGAACAGATCCAGGGACCGCTGCTCGGTGGGCTGATAACGCTTCTCGGGCAATCCCGAAAATGGATCCTCAGCGGTGTGGCTGGCGATGTCCAAGGCGCGCTTGACCGCTGCCGCCAATGCCTGATCCGACAAGTCAGACGTCGTGGCATGACCGCGCCGATGACCCTTGTAAACAGAGACGGCTGCACTGCGGTCTCTGGTCTGCTCAATGGTCTCCAGCGAGCCCATGCGCACGCTGACCGACAGTCCGGCATGTTCGGAGACCTCTGAGGAGGCGTCGGTTGCGCCATACTGCCGAGCCATGTCCAGCAGCTTGTGGGCGATTCCTGCAAGGGCCGGCTGGTCGTAGTAAAAAGGCGTTTGATTTGTCTTTGTCATAACCGAGAATAGTGCCATGAACCCACACAGCAATACGCGTACAGCCCGCATCGGCATGGTCTCCATCAGCGATCGGGCCTCATCTGGGGTCTACCAAGACCAGGGTCTGCCAGGCCTCAAAGACTGGCTCAGCCGCGCCCTGACCACACCCTGGGAGGCCATTGAACGGCTCATTCCAGACGATCAGTTCACCATCTCTCAGACCCTGGTGGACCTGGTGGACCGGGAAGCCTGTGACCTGGTGCTGACCACTGGTGGCACGGGTCCAGCCAAGCGCGATGTCACCCCCGAGGCCACCCTGGCCGTTGCCGACAAGGAGCTACCCGGATTTGCAGAACAGATGCGACAGATCTCGCTTCAGTTTGTGCCCACCGCCATCCTGTCAAGACAGGTGGCCGTGGTGCGTGGTCAAGCCTTGATCATCAACCTACCAGGCCGACCCAAGTCGATTCAAGAGACGCTTGAGGGCCTCAGAGACGACCAGGGTGAGATCAAGGTGCCTGGCATTTTTGCGGCTGTGCCCTATGGTCTGGAACTCATCGGTGGCCCCAGTCTTCACACCGACGAATCGATCTGCCGGGCCTTTCGTCCCAAGAAATAACGCGCCAGTCGATCCAAGCCCTCTGACAAAACCGGGATGGGCTTTGGAAAAGACACCCGAAGGTAGCGCTCGGACTGGTGGTCACTGAAGTCACGACCAGGTGCCAGCAGCACCCCCAGTTCATCACAGGCTTGAAGACACAGGGCATAGCTGTCATCGGTCACGGCCGAGACATCACAGTAGGCGTAGAACGCGCCATCGGGTCTGGCAGGAACCGCCAATCCCATCTGCTCGAGCCTGGGCAGCACGTAGCGGGCCTGCTCGGCATAGGACTGCCGATAGGTCTCGACAATGGCGCGGGTCTGGGGCGTGAAGGCCGCCAGGGCTGCCTGCTGGGGCAGACTGGCCGGTGAGATAAACAGGTTCTGGGCCAGACGCTCCACGGCCTCGATCACATGGGCTGCTGCCACCATCCAGCCCAGGCGCCAGCCGGTCATGGAATAGGTTTTGGAAAAACTGTTGATGGAAATGATGTGCTCGCCGAACTGCAAAAGGCTCTTGGGCTGAGCCTCAAAGCACAGCCTCAGGTAAATCTCATCGGCGACAAACCAACCTCCTTTGGCTCGTACCACCTGATCAATGGCCCGTGCCTGCTCCAAGGGCAGCAGACAGCCGGTTGGATTGGCCGGTGAGGCGAGCAGAAGGGCCTTGGTCCGAGGTCCCCAGGCCGCGGCCACCTGCTCCGCCGTTGGTGCAAAGTGATGCTGAGGGCTGACCACGATGGCCTTGGGCACACCGCCCATGGCGGAGATGAACTGTCGGTTGCAGGGATAGCCAGGATCGGCGATCAGGACCTCATCACCCGGATTCAGAATCGCTCCCATGGTCAGCAGCAAGGCCGCTGAGGCCCCCGCCGTGACGGCAATCCGACTGACGTCAATCGCCAGGCCATCCCGGTCTGCATAGTCCTGTGCAATCGCCTCGCGAAGGGCCTGTGTGCCAATCGCATCGGTGTAGTGCTGCTGGCCAGTGGCCAGAGCCTCTGTGGCCGCCTGAACAATGGGTGATGGCGTCGGGACATCCGGCTCCCCGACCACCATGCTCACGGTCTGAATGCCCCGAGCCCGAACCGCATGGGCCCGAGCCAGGATCGCCATCACATGAAAGGGTCGGGTCTCGACGGCACGATCGGATAGTCGCGGCCAGGCATCGGCGCGCGGGGTGCTGGTCGCAGCGGCCGCCGCAGGGGTCCGTGTAAGAGGTGGTTGGGTGACAGTCACGATCGGACTAGTCTCTCACGACCGACCGCACGCCCGGCAGGCCCCGAAGGGCTGTAAGGCAATGGTCCAACTGGGCCGCGTCTTCCACCTGAACCTCTGCGCTCAGGGTCAGGCTCTCGCTGGTCTGGTGGGTGGTCAGTCGACCCAGGCTGACCCGCTCCTTGATCAAGGTCTCGGTCATCAGACGCATGAAGCCATCTCGACGATCGGCCCGAAGGGTAATGCCCACCGCGTAGGTGGCTCGAGGACCTGATGAGGCTGATGATGGGGAGGCCGGGCTACCCCAACTCGTCTCAATGAGGCGATCCGGTTGGGCCGCTGACATACGCGCAAGGGTTGGGCACTGAGCCCTGTGGACGGTCACGCCACGGCCACGGGTTACAAAACCCAGGATGGCATCCGGTGGTAAGGGCCGGCAGCACTTGGCAAAGTGCGTGAGCATCCGGTCCACGCCCACGACCAGGACCTGGCCCTTACCGGCGGTTGGCCGCGTGCGCTGGACCCTGGCCATCAGGGTCTGCTCGACCTCCTGCTCATGGGCTGCCATGGCCTGCGTGTTACTCGCCGGCTCCTCGGCCAGGCCGGTCGCCTGTCCAGGGGAACCCTTGTCCTCGGCCTCGAGGGCATTGAAATAGGCCCGAACCTTTGAACGGGCCCGATTGGTCTTGAGGTAGCCCAACTCTGGCTGCAGCCAATCGCGGCTCGGTGTCCCCTGCTTAACCGTGAGGAGTTCAATCGTCTGACCCGTGGCCAAGGGGGTCTGCAGCGTGATGATCTGCCCATCGGCCTTGGCCCCCCGGCAGCGGTGGCCCAACTCCGTGTGCAAGGCATAGGCGAAATCCAAGGCTGTAGCACCCGCAGTCAACTCCACAA
>JBMSJG010000014.1:0-13881 GCA_049418645.1 Burkholderiaceae bacterium
TGGTGGTCTGCATGGAATTGCCAGATGTTGAGCAGGTCAGCCTGACGCCCGATCCGGACTACGCCACCAATGCCATGCGAGAGTCTGTGGCACAGGCTCGCGAGCGGGCCCTGGCTCGGCAGCAGAGCCTGAACGCGCAGCTCACGCGCTCGACCATGGAAGACTTATCTCTGGTGACAACCACGGCCCACAACATGCTCATGCAGATGGCCAAGCGTCATCAATGGAGTCGGCGAGTGGTGGATCGTCTGCTGCGTGTGGCCCACACCGTGGCCGATCTGCAGACGGCCTCAACGGTGACGGACGAGCACATGGCCATGGCCATTGGCCTTAGACGGGCGCTGGACCCACCGGACGCCTTGGCGCACGAATAAGCCAATACAGGGCGAGCACCTGGGCCACCACCCAGACGCCCACGGCCAGACGAATGGCCATGGGCTTGTCAAAGGACAGCGCTACAAAGCCGTCAATCAACAGTCCTATGCCCCACTGAACGGCGAATGCACCGATGAAGATGACAAAGTTAAAGCCCGTGGTCGCCCGACCAGACAAGGCCAACGGAAAGACCGCTGCAAAGCGGGTGTAGCCAATGGTGGTGACGCCGGCGCTGACAAACGCCAGACTCCAGCCCAGCCAGGGGTGAGGCCAGACATCGAGCACTGCCAGGCCACTGAAGACCGCCATGAAGGCCAGGCCCCAATGCATGGCGTGGTTTAAAGAGATGTTCTTCTTGTGCAGGTGATTGGCCAGATAGGCCATGCCCAGGTGCGCCATCATGATCACGGCCGTCAGAATTAAGAGACCCGTGGCCGCCTGCCCAGGGGTCTGTCCCTCGACCTCGGTGAACCACGGCCCCAGCCACAGCCCGTGCATGGCCAGAAAACCACCGTAGGTGACAAACGCAAATGGAAACATGCGAGCAAACTCGGGGTGCCGAAAAATGGTTCGGAAACCCTGCGCAGCCTGTGACCAGAGTTGACCGGGGGCGGTGTGTTCAGCAGAGGGCTGTGGCAGTGGCGGCAGACCGAATGCAATGCCCATCCAGACGCCAACAAAGAGCAGGGTGAGCACCACAAACACACCGCGCCAATCCGTGATGGCCAGCAGCCACTCCACGGGGCTGGTGGCCGCTAGGGCCCCGATAGAGCCGATGACCAGCATGGTGGAAGCCAACGGGGCCTGGAGTCGCTCTTCGAAGACCATGCGATAGGCCTTGTAAGAGGCCATCAGGCAGGCGGACACGCCAAGACCAATCAAGGCCCGTCCCATCCAGAGCGTCCAAAAGCCTTGTGCCATGGCGCTGATCAGACAGCCGGCAATGGCAGCGACCAAGAGGCTCGCCTCCACGCGCCTGGGGCCGAAACGATCCAGCAGGACTCCAAGCGGCAATTGCATGCTGGCAAACGCCAGAAAGTAGGCGCTGGCCAGCAGACCCAGCTCGGCAGCGGACAGGCCAAGCCCCGCCACCAGCTCGGGGGCCAGCACTGCGTTGATGGTGCGTAGCGCGTAGGACATGGCGTAGGCCAGGCCAAAGGGCAGCACCAGGCGCCAGGCGGGATGGGCGAAGCCCCCTTCAGAAACCAATGCGCAGGCTCTCTAAAAACTGCTGAGCGGCCTCTTGGTGATAGCCTGCCTCGGGCCCCACCACCAGGGCTTCGATGACCTGCCCTTGGTGAATGCGGGAGAGGGTCTGCAGCCTGGCGGGTACCGGCGTGGCATTGGGTTTGAGCTGTATCTGGCCTTTGGCGACCACCAAACCTGCGGGTTGATCAGCAGGCCCGGCTTTGGGCTGCACCACCAATTCACCACGAATGTTTTGAATACGGCTCTCACGCAACACATCAGCCAAGGCTTGAAGTGGTGGATGAGTTGGATTCACAAACCGAGCGACCCCCACCGAGAAGGTCTGCTCTTCAATCCGAACAGCGCGCAGCATCAGCTGAACTGGTTGCGCCTCATCTCCAATCTTGAGGCTGATGGTTCGTTCGACCATCGCGGGCTTGCCCGGAAACAAGGCCTGCCATCCCTGGGACTCATCTGCGACGGCCCGCCAGTCATAGGTGGGCGAACAGGCCGACAGCAGGCCTGTACAAAAGAGAATCAGGCCAAGGGCCCAGGAGGCGCGAACAGACTTCATAAAAGGACTGCTTGCATAATGGGGGAAAGTCCAAGGAGTGTATCGCGATGATTCGTTTCATGAGCAAGGCCGCTGCCTCATTCGTCATGCTGGACGCGACGGCCAAAGACGTCTTAAAGGCTGCGGGATTTGACTGGGCGAATCAAGGCATCTGGCGTGTCGAACGGCTCGATGAGGTCATCGCCAAACTACAGCAGGCCCACGACTTGGCAGCCACGCAGTCGCAGCGGCAAGAGCAGGCGCAGGCTCTGGCCGATGCTGGTGCCGATGGATCAGAGGGTGGTGCTCAGCCGCTGCCAGTGGGGTTTCACAAACGGCTCTACCCTGTTCTGGAGATGTTGCGCGCAGCCAAGGCAGCCAATGAACCGGTCGTCTGGGAGCACGAAGGCTAGACAGCCGACTGAGAGAACTACAGCAGGCTGGCCAGTCGGCTGCTGGCCTGGTCTTTGGACAGGCCCGTGCGAGCCATGTAGTCGTGTAATTGATCCTGACCAATGGGCCCCAGGTTGAAGTACTGAGACTCGGGTCGCCAGAAATAAAAGCCACTGACGGCCGAGGCCGGCAGCATGGCCAGGTTCTCGGTGAGGGACATGCCAATCTCTTTGGCATTCATCACCTCGAACATGGGCGCCTTGACGCTGTGGTCAGGACAAGCGGGGTAGCCAGGTGCTGGCCGAACGCCCTGATATTTCTCCGCGATCAAGTCGGCATTGCTGAGCGACTCATTCGGGGCATAGCCCCAGAACTCGGTGCGCACGCGCTGGTGCAGCCTTTCTGCAAAAGACTCTGCCAGGCGATCGGCCAGAGCCTTGACCATGATGGCGTTGTAGTCGTCGCCCTTGGCCTCGTAAGCCTTGGCCAGTGCCTCAGCACCTTCAACGCCTACCGCAAAGCAGCCCAGGTAGTCCGGTACATCCGCCTCCTTGGGAGCCACGTAATCAGCCAGAGACTTGTTGGCCTCCCCGCTGGGCTTCTCGGTCTGTTGCCTCAGCCCGTGCCAGGTCAACACTGGCGTGTTGAGCGATTCGTCTGAGTACAGGGTGATGTCTTCAGGGGCTGTCCGGCGGGCGGGCAACAGAACCACCACGCCATTGGCAGTCAGCTTGCGCTCTTTGATCAGCTTGGCCAGCATGGCCTTGCCATCGGCATAGACCTGCTGGGCCTGTTGGCCAACGACCTCATCCTCCAGGATGGCAGGGTAAGGACCTGCCAGGTCCCAGGTCTGAAAGAAAGGCGTCCAATCAATGGTGTCGACCAACTCTTCTAGCGGATAAGACTTGAGCACTCGCCTGCCAATGGCCTTGGGTGTGGGGGCGGGGGTCAGCTCGACCTTAGGCGCATTGGCACGGGCCTGCTCCAGGCTGATGATCTTGGCAGCCTGCTTGGCGGCATGCCGCTCGCGCAGCTTGGCATAGTCCTGCAGCACTTCACCCAGGTATTTGGTCTTCTGGTCTGCATCGCTGGTCAATGACTGGGCGACCGGGACCGAGCGGGAGGCATCCGGCACCCAGATGACGGGGCCCGAATAATGCGGCGCAATCTTCACGGCGGTGTGCACACGAGAAGTGGTGGCCCCACCAATGAGCAAGGGAATCTGCTTGCAGCGACACCAGTCGTCTCGCTCCATCTCACGGGCCACGGTGGCCATTTCTTCGAGGGATGGGGTGATCAGGCCAGATAGGCCAATGATGTCGGCATTGTGTTCTTTGGCGGCGGCCAAGATTTGAGCGGCGGGGACCATGACGCCCAGGTTGACCACTTCAAAGTTGTTGCACTGAAGGACCACCGAGACGATGTTCTTGCCAATGTCATGCACATCGCCTTTGACGGTGGCCAGAATCATCTTGCCCTTGGCCTGGGTCTGGCCGCTGGCGGCCTGTTCGGCCTCGATAAACGGCACCAGGTGGGCCACAGCGGCCTTCATGACGCGAGCGGACTTCACCACCTGTGGCAGGAACATCTTGCCCTCGGCAAACAGGTCTCCCACCACGTTCATGCCCGTCATCAATGGGCCTTCGATGACCTCGATGGGCCGGCCCGATCGATCGGCAATCGCCTGCCGGGCTTCTTCGGTGTCTTCGACAATGAATTCGGTCAGGCCATGCACCAGGGCATGCTCCAGGCGTTTCTCAACGGGCAGCGCCCGCCAGGCCAGCTTCTCCTCGTCTTTTTTATCGCCGGCTTTTAAGGTGGCGGCGAAGTCGATCATGCGCTCGGTGGCATCTGGACGACGGTCAAAGACAATGTCTTCCACGTGCTCGCGCAGCTCAGGGTCTAAGTCCTCGTAGACCCCCAGTTGACCAGCATTGACGATGCCCATGGTCATACCCGCCTTGACCGCGTGATACAGGAACACGGTGTGAATGGCCTCTCGCGCAGGGTCGTTGCCCCGGAACGAAAAGCTCACGTTGCTCACGCCACCGGAAACCTTGGCATGTGGCAGGTGTTCTCGAATCCAGGCCGTGGCTTCGATGAAGTCAATCGCATAGCGATTGTGTTCCTCGATGCCGGTGGCGATGGCAAAGATGTTGGGGTCGAAGATGATGTCTTCGGGCGGAAAGTCCACCGCCTGGCGCAGCAGATCATAGGCTCGCTGGCAGATGGCCTTGCGTCGCTCGAGCGTGTCGGCCTGACCCTTTTCATCAAAGGCCATGACCACAGCGGCCGCACCATACTGTTTGCAGAGTCGAGCCTGGCGCAGAAACTCGGCCTCTCCCTCTTTGAGCGAGATGGAATTGACGATGGCCTTGCCCTGAACACACTTCAGGCCAGCCTCGATCACTTCCCACTTCGAGGAGTCGATCATCACGGGCACCCGAGAGATGTCGGGCTCAGAGGCGATCAGGTTCAGGAATCGAACCATGGCGGCCTTGGAGTCCAGCATGGCCTCATCCATGTTGACGTCGATGACCTGTGCACCGTTTTCAACCTGCTGTCGGGCCACGTCGACGGCCTTCTCGTACTCGCCATTCAGAATCAAGCGAGCAAACATCTTGGAGCCGGTGACGTTGGTTCGTTCGCCGACATTCACAAAGAAGGAGGTCTCGTCGATGTTGAAAGGCTCGAGTCCGGACAAACGCGTTTTGACTGCCGGGCTCGGAATAGGTCTGGGCGCATAGGCCTTGACGGCCTGGGCAATGGCGGCAATGTGATCTGGTGTGGTGCCACAGCAGCCACCGACCACGTTGACCCAGCCCGATTCGGCAAACTCTTTGAGAAAGCCAGAGGTGATCGGCGGGGTCTCGTCAAAGCCGGTTGGCGCCATGGGGTTGGGCAGACCGGCGTTGGGATAAATACAAATGGCGGTGTCGGCTAGTTTGGAGATTTCTTCGACATAGGGCCGCATCAAGGCGGCGCCCAGGGCGCAGTTCAGGCCCACCGTGATGGGTCTGGCATGCCGGATGCTGTTCCAGAAGGCTTCGACGGTCTGACCAGACAGAATTCGGCCAGAGGCATCGGTAACAGTGCCCGAGATCATGACGGGCCAGCGCTGACCGCGTCGTTCAAAGACCTGCTCCAGCGCAAAGACGGCGGCCTTGGCATTCAGGGTGTCAAAAATGGTCTCAATGAGCAGCAGGTCGACACCACCATCGAGCAAGGCCTCGGTCTGATCTCGGTAGGCCTCTACCAACTCATCAAAGCTGATGTTGCGCGCACCCGGGTCGTTCACGTCTGGCGAGATCGATGCGGTGCGCGGCGTGGGGCCCAGGGCACCGGCCACGAAACGAGGGTGGTCGGCTGTCTGGATGGCATCGCGGGCCTCGCAGGCCAGGCGTGCGGAGGCCAGGTTCATCTCCCGCACCAGGGGAGCGAGTTTGTAGTCTTCCTGGGCGATCCAGGTGGCACCAAAGGTGTTGGTCTCAATGATGTCGGCCCCAGCCGACAGATACTGGCGATGGATCTCGGCGATGACCTCTGGCTGGGTCAGTGACAAGAGTTCGTTGTTGCCTTTGACATCGATGCCCTGGCCAATGGCGGCCTGCAGAGCCTCCAGGGCAGAACCTGAGAGCGCCTTGGCATGAGGCCCAGACTCTCCGCGGTAATCGGTCTCGCTCAGCTTGTACTGCTGAATCATGGTGCCCATGGCACCGTCGATGATCAGAATGCGTTGAGCCAAGGCCTGTTCCAGTGCTGCAAAAGCAGGCGCTGTCTTCAGGCTGGAGAGGTTGGCAGAGGGGTCCGACAACACGGATGGCTGGTTCGAGGTCAAGCCCTCGATTATAGAGAAGCCCCGCGGGGCATGGCCTACTGGGCTATAAGGCTGTCTAGCCAGCAGACCAGGCCATCCGCATTGAGCCGCAGGTCCAGATCCAAGACCTGGCGCAGCTGCTGGTCGCTCATCTGGACCCCCATGGCCCGGGCCTCGGCAAACATCATGGCCTGAAGGTCTGCCTCAATGGCTTTGGCGCGGTCTGCGCCCAGGTGACCATGCCGTTGGGCAATGGCGGCATACCGGTCAATCTGGCCCAGCATGAATTCGCCGGCCTGCCGCACGTTGCGAATCTGTGAATAGTGGGTCAGGTAGACCGCAGGCGCATCGCTGTTCATCACACGGCGTACCGAGGCCTGGTGGGCCGGGGGGTCAAACTGGCTGGGTGAAGAGGTCACAAAGACATAGGGACCTTGGGCGGTATCGAGCTCTCGGTATGAGATCCCATAGGTGTCGCCTGTGAAGATGCCGCCGGTCTTGGTGTCTCGGATGAAGACATGATGACGGGCATGACCCGGAGCGTCCCAGAACTCCAAGACCCGGCCCGCCAGGTTGACGGTTGCCCCCTCTGGCGTCTCAATGATGCGATCCGCCGCAATGGGTTCCAGGCTGCCGTACTCACGCACAGCCATCTCGTCACCGTAGACCTGAAGAACAGCAGTCCATAGTTTGCTGGGGTCGATCATGTGGCGGGCTCCGCGCGGGTGCACCGTCAACTGGGCGTTGGGGCAGCGCTTCATGAGCTCCCCCGCACCACCGGCATGGTCCAGGTGAACGTGGGTTAGGACCACATAGTCAACGGACTCTGGGCCCAAACCCAGCGTCTTTAGTGCCGCCAGGGTTCGGTCTACTGCGTACTTGGTCGAGGTATCGATGATGGCCACGCGGCCCTTCTCAACGACGAAGTGAACGGCATCAAATTCATCACGGACATATCCTGAGTCGATCGCAAAGATGCCGTCTTGAAAATCTCTCAGGCCAACGGTTGGCTGGCCAAAACCTTGATGGTGATGGTGGGACATGACTCAGTGGTCTCCTTGCAGCATGGCTCTGGCTGTTCGTTCGGCAATCAGCATAACGGGGGCATTGGTGTTGCCGGACGTAATGGTGGGCATCGCCGAGGCATCGACGACCCGAAGACCAGCAACGCCGCGCACGCGGCAGTCGGTGTCCAGAACGGTCGCCTGAGAATGGGCATGACCTTTGGCATCAAAGGCGCCCATGGCGCAGGTGCCCACCGGGTGAAAGATGGTGGTGCCCAGGTCACCGGCCGCCTTGGCAAGGTCCTCCTCACTGACCAGCTGTGGGCCGGGCAGCACTTCCTCGGGCCGGTAGGGGGCCAGCGCGGGCGAGGCCATGATGGCCCGGGTCATCTGCAAGCCCTTGATGGCGGCCTGTCGATCGTCTTCGGTGGACAGGTAGTTGCAAAAGATTCTGGGGCTGGCCAAGGGCTCGGCATGGGCGATGCGAACGTGCCCTCGTGAGCTTGGCCTTAGGTTACAGACCGATGGGGTGATCGCGCCGAACGGGTGCAGAGGCTCGCCAAACTTTGGCAAGGACAGAGGCTGCACATGCCACTCCAAGTTGGCACTGGCCAGGCTGGGGTCGCTCTTGGCAAAGGCGCCCAGGGTAGAAGGCGGCATGGTCATGGGGCCCGTCTTAAAGAGCAGGTACTGAAGGGCCATGCCGGCGCGGGTGATCCAGTTTTTATACAGCGTGTTGACCGTTGGGGCGCCGCTCACCTTATAGACCGTTCGAATCTGCAGGTGGTCTTGCAGATTTTCTCCGACACCCGGCAGCTCAACCCGCACGGGTATCTGGTGGGTCGATAGCAGACTTGCCGGGCCAACACCAGAGACCTGCAAAAGCTGCGGTGAGCCAATCGCTCCGGCACTCAACACCACCTCTTTAGCAGCCTTGAGCTCGCGGATCTGGTGGTCTTGGAGCACCTGTAGGCCCACTGCCCGCTGGCTGGCTTGTGTCCAGGCGCCACGACGTTGATGCTCACCGACCTGGGTATCGAACAGAAGCTTCAGGGCGTGGGTGTTCTTGAAGATGGTGAGGTTGGGCCGGTGGGCAATCGGATGTAGAAAGGCATCGGCCATGGACCAGCGCCGCCCAGTCCTCTGGGTGACATGAAAATAGGCGCTGCCTGCGTTATCCCCACGGTTAAATTCTTCAATTGGGGCGATTCCCGCCTGAGCTGCCGCGGCCTGCCAGGCATCCAGAATCTCCCACTGCACCCGCGGCCGCTCCACCCGCATTTCGCCGCCGGACCCGTGCCACGGATTTGCACCGTCAAAGTAGTCTTCCAGGGATTTGTAGATGGACAGAGTCTGACCCGATTGGCCGCTTTTCGATGATCCATCTCCCCACCGCCAGCGGTCATCACCAGTGGCCTGGGCCCACAGGTCGTAGTCCGAGGCCTGTCCGCGCATGTAGATCATTGCGTTAATCGACGAACAGCCCCCGAGCACGCGGCCGCGTGCGTAATGAATGCTGCGGCCGTTTAAGCCAGGGTCTGGCTCTGTCTTGAAACACCAGTCGGTTCGGGGATTGGCAATGGTGTAGAGGTAGCCCACCGGTATCTTGATCCAGAACCAGTCGTCTGCCCCGCCGGCCTCAATCAGGGCGACCCGGTGGTTTGGGTTGGCACTGAGCCGATTGGCCAGCAGGCAGCCGGCGCTGCCAGCGCCAACCACGATGTAATCGAATTCAGGACTGGAGTTCATGACGATTCCGAAAGCGCAGTTCCTCAGGATAGGGGAAGACATCATCCAAGATGCCATTGCGAATGCGTTGCTGTTGGGCGGACCAATAGTCGGCCTGGAGCAGCTCGGCATGGTATTTCATAAAGGGTTTCCTAAGCCGGGCCTGTCCCAACAGGAACTGCTCGAACTCCTCTGGAAATACGTCGTTTGGACCCACGTTGTACCAAGGCTCGCTGGCCATCTCATCCTCCGGCGTTCGCGGCGGTGGGATGCGTCTGAAGTTGCACTCGGTCAGGTATTGAATTTCATCGTAGTCGTAGAACACCACACGACGGTGTCGGGTCATGCCAAAGTTTTTGTAGAGCATGTCACCAGGAAAGATGTTGGCGGCCACCAGCTGCCGAATGGCATCTCCGTACTCCTTGACCGCATGATCCACCTCTTGCTCGGTCGCATGTTCTAGATAGAGGTTGAGTGGGATCATTCGCCGCTCAATGTAGACGTGCTTGATCACCACCCGTCCGTCGACCATCTCGAGCATGTTGGGCGCAAACGCCCTGATCTTTTCAATCAGGCTGGATTCAAATCGTTCGGCGGGAAAGTCGACGTTGGAGTATTCCCAGGTGTCGGCCATGCGCCCGGCCCGGTCGTGCAGTTTGACCAATTGGTACTTTGAGGCAATGAACTCTCGGCTGACGTCTTTGGACCGCTTGTCCTTGATGATCTTGAAGACATAGGGGAAGGAGGGCAGCGTGAAGACCAGCATGACCAGGCCCTCAATGCCCGCAGCCAGACAGAATCGGTCGGTCGAATGCTTCAGGTGATGCAGGAAGTCTCGGTAAAAGAGCGTCTTGCCTTGTTTCTGCAAGCCCAGCATGGTGTAGAGCTCGCTCTTGGGCTTGTTGGGCATCATGGAGCGCAAGAACTGCACATAGGCAGAGGGCACTTCCATGTCCACCATGAAGTAGGCGCGGGCAAAAGAGAAGAGCACTGAGATCTGCTCGGGATCAAAGATCACCGTGTCTAGGTAGAGTTGGCCCGAGGCGTTTCGCAAAATAGGGGCCGCAAAGCCAATGGGCTCGCCATCGTTCATGATGCGGCCGATCACATAGGCGCCCTTGTTGCGGAAGAACAGGCCGCGCAGCACATGAATTTGCAGGTCGCCCTCGGCCCAGAAAGGTCTTTTTAGATCATGACAGGCCGCCTTGAGCACCAGTCGCAGGTCTCGGTCAATGTTCTCCCAGGGGCAGGCCATGCCCAGGTCTACCGCCATGTCAATCAAGGTTCTCCGAATGCCCCGCTGCTTTGGGTAGTAGATTCGGTAAGAGGGCGGATCAGAATCCAGGTAGTCTGTCGAGACCGCTGGCCGCACGAACAGGTATTCGTTTCGAAAGTATTCCTTGGCCAGAAGACGGGTGGTGACGGAGTTAAAAAAGGTCTCGGCCAGTTCTGGCTGTCGGTGATCGGTGAGCAGCATGATGTAGGCCTTCTTCACGTCCGGCCAGACCCCTTCATTGAGCATCTCATGACCAAAGGTCGATGAGAGGCGGTCACAGGCCTCGGTCACGCGCTGGTCATAGAAGGTGATGCGATCGCTCGCCAAGCGTCGAATGGCCTGGTAGTGGCCCGACTCAAATCGATTCTTGGCCTGTTGGGCGTTGTAGCGAAACAGACCATAGTGGCGGTCAAAGCCCTCCAGCATGACTTGCGCAACAGCGACTGCGGACATCGGGCCTCCCCTGTCTTTTTTGACAGTTTAGCCCTGCAGAGAGAATCCCTGCGTCACCTGGGAGCGATCTCGCGCCACGCTAAAGACAATGCCCAGGCCCACCCCCAGAGTCACCATGGCGGTACCCCCGTAGGACATGAAGGGCAGTGGCACACCAACGACTGGCAGGATGCCCGAGACCATGCCCAGGTTGACAAAGGCATAGGTGAAGAGTGTCAGCGAGACACCACCCGCTAGCAGACGTGCAAAGGCCGTGGGCGCACCCAAGGCGATCCAAAGGCCCCTGCCGACAATCCCCAGATACAGACTCACCAGCACCGCCGACCCTATAAAACCAAACTCCTCGGCAAAGCCCGCAAAGATAAAGTCCGTGGCGCGCTCGGGAATGAATTCCAGCTGGGTCTGAGTGCCCTGCAACCATCCCTTGCCAACAAAGCCGCCAGAACCGATCGCGATCATGGATTGCAGCGTGTGAAAGCCTTTGCCCAGTGGGTCTCGCATGGGATCCAACAGGGTACAGACGCGCTGACGCTGGTATTCACGAAACCCGGGCCAGTCGAGGCCCGGCTGACAGGCGAAGTCACCAAAAATGAGCAGCAGAATAACCAGAAGCGCCAGCAGCCCAAACCCAATGCTCAGCAGACGCCAGGGCAGCCCCGCCAGGTAGAGCACAAAGAATCCAGAGGCTGCCACCAGGATGGCGGTCCCCAGATCCGGCTGTTTCAGAATCAGGATGACGGGGACGGCCAGCAGTCCACAGGCTAGTAGCCAATCGCCGGCTGTGTTCAAGCGTTCCCGGCGATGAACCAGCCAGGCCAGCATCAAGGGCATGGCAATTTTCATCATCTCAGAGGGCTGGATGCGGGTGATGCCCAGATTGAGCCAGCGGGTGGCACCTTTGGAGGTCTCACCGGCCACCTCCACCGCCAACAGCAGCAACACGCCCACGGAGAAGAGCGGAATGGCCAGTCGTTGCATTTGACTCGAGGGAATCTGGGAGAGCAGCAGCATGAGACCAGCCGACATGGCCAGGTTTCTCAGATGGGCATAAAACCGAGAGGGGTCGTCGTGGCTTGCGCTATAGATGGCCACCAGGCTCACCAGAAACAAGCCTGAGATGAGCCAGAACAGCGGCTGATCCAGTGTCTGAAATCGCTCGTGAACCCATTGGGTGATGGCTCGCCAGCCAGTGGACACGGTCTTGTTTTTGGGGTGCAACTGGCTCATGGCAGCGTTCGGCCTTTGGCAGCCTGATCAACCAACAGAAAATCCAAGATTTTGCGGGCAATGGGAGCCGCTGCAGCGGCGCCAAAGCCCCCATTCTCGACGACGATGGCCATGGCGACCTTGGGATCTTCGACTGGTGCGAAGGCAATAAACAAGGAGTGATCGCGAAGCCGCTCAGGAATCTTATTGGCCTGGTATTTTTCATTCTGGCCGATGGTGAAGACCTGGGCGGTTCCCGTCTTACCAGCGGCCGCATACTTGGCACCCCGAAAGACATTCGCACCCGTGCCGCTGAGGTTGACCTCGCGCATGGCCTCGTGGACCAGTTTGACCCAGTCAGCCTCTAGTTCAAGGGTTCTCTCGGCTGGGGGGTCTAGTAGCAGTTTGTTTTTGTTAGAGGGCTCTTCAATCTGCCTGACCAAATGTGGTGTAACCAGTCGACCACCATTGGCAATGGCAGCAGTACCCCTGGCCAATTGCAGCATGGTGAAGGCGTTGTAGCCCTGACCAATGCCAATCGACGGCGTCTCGCCAGGGAACCAGTCCTTGCCAAACCGCTTTTTCTTCCAGCTGGTGGAGGGCAGGATGCCGGCCACCTCGCCGTCGATGTCGATACCGGTCAAAGCGCCGAATCCAAAGGGCGAGATGTGTTTGTGTATTTTGTCGACCCCCATGTCGAAGGCCAGCTTGTAGTAGTACGTGTCGCTGGAGACCACGATCGATTTTTTCATATCGACCGTTCCATGGCCCTCGGGCTTGCTGTCTCTAAAGCGGTGGTTGTCCAACAAGAAATAGCCCGGGTCGGAAATCGTGTCTGATGGCCGCCGCTCACCTGAGGCCAGGGCAGCAAAGGCCATAAACGGCTTGTAGGTTGATCCAGGTGGGTAGATGCCGCGAATGGCGCGGTTGAGCAATGGTTTGTTGGGTGAGTTGTTCAGACCATTCCAGAGCTCGGGGTCAATGCCATCGATAAAAAGATTGGGGTCAAAGGAGGGCATGGACACCAGGGCCAGAATTTCCCCGGTCTTGGGTGAGAGCACCACGGCAGCGCCTTTGCGCTGACCGTAGAGGTTTTCAATCAACTGCTGTAATTCGAAGTCAATCGACAGGCTGATGTTCTGGCCTGGCTCGGCGGGACGAATGTCCAACTCACGAACAATGCGACCACTGGCGGTGACTTCCATTCGCTGAAAGCCGATCTCTCCTTTGAGGGCCGACTCGTAACTCTTCTCCAAGCCCAATTTACCAATGTGAGTGACACCAAAATAGGCATCTGACAGGTCCTCTCGCTCCAGTCGCTCCTGGTCGCGTTTGGAGATCCGTCCGATGTGACCGAGGAGATGGGCACCATGAAGACCAAAGGGATAGCTTCGAATGGCTCGTCGCTCAAGTTTCACACCCGGCAACTGGGCCAGACGGGCAGCGAGTTTGGCCACCTCTTCGTCTGTTAATCGGGTCTTGATGGGCACGCTGTCGAACTTGCGGGCATCTGCCACGGCGCGCTTGAAGCGACGAATGTCACCATCGGAGAGCTTGAGCAGGTCTCTCAGGGAGGCAATGAGCCCCTCCTTGTCCTCGACCTTGAAGGGCTCGATCTCTGCCGAGAAACCGGCATCGTTTCGGGCTAGCACCACGCCATGACGATCCAAGATCAGACCCCTTGGTGCCTGAATGGGCAGCAGGGCCACACGGTTGTTCTCGGCCTTGGTGGCAAAGCTGTCGAACTGCCAGATTTGCAGGGTGCCCAGTCTGAGCAGGATCAGGCCAAACAACAAGGTGACAAACAACACCGCCACGGTGGCGCGTCTGCGGAAGTCAGACTGGCTGATGGCGTTGATCACGGCAAGCCTAGCCTTGACGAGTGGGC
>JBMSJG010000015.1:0-13710 GCA_049418645.1 Burkholderiaceae bacterium
CTGGCCCCCAACCCTGATCGCAGTGCTTCGGGCCTAGATGCCTCGCAGCTCAAGGACGTGCAAGACATCGAGTCAGCCCTGTCCAAGCGTGTCATGGGCATCCTGGAGCCGGTGGCCGGCAAGGGCAATGTCAAGGCCCAGGTCACCCTGGACATGGACTTCAACGAGTTGGCTCGCACGCAAGAAGCCTTTGGCAAGAACACGCCTCCCAATGCGGGCGCCATTCGCAGCCAGCAGAGTGTGCAGACCCAGGGCTCCTCGGGCCCCGTCGGCGGCATCCCCGGTGCGCTGACCAATCAGCCGCCCCCCAACGCCCAGGCGCCCATTCAGACAGCACCTGCTGCCGCGGGTGCTGGTGCCAATGACCCACGCACGCTCAATGCGCCAGGTTCGGCATCTGGCTCGGCCAATGCCCGCAACGAGCTGACCACCAACTACGAAGTCGACCGCACCATCGAGTACCTCAAGCGGGCCAAGGGTGAGGTTCGCCGCGTCTCGGCTGCGGTGGTGGTGAACTACAAGTCCAACACCGACGACAAGGGCAAGGTCACCACCGTGGCCTTCAGCGCCCAGGAGCTTGCCCAGATGACGGCCTTGGCCCGCGATGCGGTGGGCTTTAGGGCCGAGCGTGGTGACTCGGTCAGTGTGGCCAATATCCCGTTTAGCCCAGAGCCTGTGGAGAGCATTCCGTTCTACCAGCAGCCGGGTGTCCTGCAGATGACCAAGGACATCAGCATGATGCTGCTGACCCTGGGAGCACTGGGCATCATCTTCTTTGTGGTGGTCAAGCCCATCCTCTTCCCGGTCATCGTAGAAGAGACGCCGGCTGAGCAGAAACTCGAGGAAGAATTCGACGAGAAGATGAAGGCCGAGCTGGCTGCGGTATCGCCCGAAGCCCGCGAGCGCAAGCGCATGGAGATGGAGCTGCGTCGCGAGAAGCAGCGCCTGGAAGAAGAAGAGCGCCGCCGTCAGGCAGAAGAAGAAAAGCGCATGGAGGAAGAGATGCGCAAGAAGCGTTCCGAAGAGGCCCAGAAGGAATACGAAGAACTGGTTCAGTACGCCAAAGACTTTGTGGCCAACGATCCCAAGGTGGCCGCGGCCGTGTTCAAGAACTGGATGCAACAAGACGTTGCACCACCAGCTTAATGAGCGAGGTGACCCATGCCCGATGATGACCAGGCAACAGAAGAACGCCCAATATCCATAGCCGAGGCCCTAAAAGAAGGGGTCAAGACGGCTGGCAATACTCAGGTCTCCTCGGCTGAGGACATCGATGGCGCCTCCAAGGCTGCTGTGGTCTTGCTGGCTGTTGGCCCAGACGCAGCCGCCGATGTGCTGCGCAACGTCTCACCATTCGAAGTACAAAAGATCTCCGGCAAGATGGCCACCGTGCGGGCCTTGTCCCGCGAGATCGTGGTCCAGGTCTTGCGTGAGTTCCGAGAAGCCACGGCAGATGGTTCTCAGGTGGCCTTCGACACCGACAGCTTCATGCAGAACATGCTGCACAAGGCCCTGGGTACCGAGGGCGCCAGCGACCTGCTCGGCAAGCTCGAGAGCGCCATCGACATGTCAGGTGTCGAGAGCTTGAAGCGAATGGAACCCGATGTGCTCTACGAGATGATCAAGAACGAGCACCCGCAGATCATTGCCACGGTGATGGTCTTCTTGGATCCTCAGCAGGCCGCCCTGGTCACCAAGCTCTTCCCCGACGAGATTCGCGACGAGCTCATGCTGCGTGTGGCCCTGCTGCAAAAGGTTCAGCCAGCCGCCCTGAAGGAGTTGAACGAAGTCATGTCCCGTTCCGCAGAGTCTGGCAGCGACACCCGCCGCAGCAACGTCGGTGGTGTGACCCCAACGGCCGAGATCCTGAACTACCTGTCTGGTGGCATGGACCAGTCTGCCCTGAACAAGATCAAGGAATACGACGCAGAACTGGCTCAGATGATTCTGGAGCAGATGTTCACCTTCGAAGACCTTATCGAGATCGACGACCGCTCGCTGCAGACCCTGTTGCTGGAGATCCCCGCCGACATGCTGGTCATCTCACTCAAAGGCGCCTCGCCCAAGCTTCGCGAAAAGCTCTTCAAGAACATGGCCCGTCGCGCGGCCGAGGCCACCAAGGAAGACCTGGAGACCCGTGGCCCGACCAAGGTGCAGGACGTGGAAGAGCAGCAAAAGGCCTTCCTCACCATTGCCCGTCGTCTGCAAGAAGAAGGCCGAATCAACCTCGAGCGCGGCAAGCAGGCCGACGCCTTCCTGTAATTCTGCGATCGCCGAGCTAAGACAAAGGGACTGCCTTGACCTATTCGCTCGAGACCGTCTACCGCGTCGCCCAAGAGCTCGAGGCCCAGCGTCGGGCCGAGGAAGAGGACGCCAAGCTCAGCGACTCGGCGCCCGTGAAAGTCTGGCAGCCCCCATCGTTTGATCCCACGCCCAAGCAGAAGGTCGTTCGGGTGCCGCTGCCCACGGTCGACGAGGTCGAGGCGATTCGGGCCGAGGCCCATCGACTGGGCTATGACGAGGGCTTTAACGAGGGCCGTGACGAGGGCCTGAACAAAGGCTATGAGGTCGGTCATGAAAAAGGCCTGGAAGAGGGCAGGGCTGCCGGCCATGCCGAGGCCTTTGAGGCCGCCAAGTCCCGGATTGATTCGCTCACCGCAAACCTAAACGCCCTGGTGGAGGCCATTGAGGCCTTGCCCCACGAAATGGCCGAACCCCTCCACGAGTTGGCCTACAGCGTGGCCGAGCGTCTGAGTGGCAAAGAGGGCATTGACCGTGGCCCCCTGGTGGCTGCTATTCAAGAGGCGCTGATGCGACTGCCGCGCCCCGGTGAGACGCTCTTTTTCCGCATTCGCCCAGAGGACCGTCAGACCTGGGAGGAGGCCTTGGGTGGCTCCGGCCTGCCCTTCAAGTGCGACATCGTCATTGACGAGAACCTGCCAGAGGGCCATGCCTTTGTAGAGGCCGCCGGCACCCGACTCAACATAGGTGAACAGGCTCGCCGTGCCATTGTGCGCGGGGCCCTGGGGCTAGACCATGCATCTGGCCAGCCTGTTTGACACCCAGCGTCGCCGACTCCAGGCCCTTCAGCAGCGAGTAGACGGCGCACCGCGATCGGTGCGCGAGGGCAAGCTCGTCAAGGTCTCGGGCCTGCTCTACGAGGTCGAGGGCCTGCCCATGGTGATTGGGGCCCGTGCGGCGGTGAACCTGGGTCACTCCATCATTGAGGCCGAGTGCATTGGCTTTGATGCGGGCGTCTCTTACCTGATGCCGGTAGATCCCATCGACGGGGTCTCGCCTGGGGCACCCGTCTTTCCTCAGGGGGCCCCCTACTGGGATGTCCAAGGCTTTAAACACAACCAGACCGCCGACGCGCTGCCCATGGGCGAGAGCCTGCTCGGTCGTGTGGTCGATGGCTTTGGCAGGCCGATTGATGGCAAGCCCGTAGACCTGTCCCAGCCGAGTGGCCAGGCGACCAAGCGCCTCAACCCACTCACACGTGCCCCCATTCATGAGCCACTGGATGCTGGGATCAAGGCGGTGAATGCCTCGCTCACGGTTGGCCGAGGCCAACGCGTGGGCATCTTCGCGGGCTCTGGGGTGGGCAAGAGTGTGATGCTGGGCATGCTGGCTCGCAACTGCGTGGCCGATGTGATTGTCATTGGCCTGGTGGGTGAGCGAGGCCGGGAGGTGCGTGAATTCTGTGAAGACACCCTGGGCGAGCAGGCCATGGGCCGCGCCGTGGTGGTGGCCGCACCAGCCGATGCCTCACCACTGGCCCGCATTCGCGGGGCGTCCTATGCCACCGATGTGGCGACCTATTTCCGCGACCAGGGCCGACATGTGGTCCTGATCATCGATTCGCTGACACGCTTTGCCATGGCCCAGCGCGAGATTGGCCTGAGCCTGGGTGAGGCGCCTGTGTCACGCGGCTATCCGCCCAGTGTCTTTGCCAAGATGCCCGAGCTGGTCGAGCGCGTGGGCAACGGCGAGCGAACGGATGCCTCGATTACCGCCTTCTACACGGTCCTGCTAGAGGGCGATGACATCCATGATCCAGTCGCCGATACCGCCCGAGGGATTTTGGATGGCCACATCTTTCTGTCTCGCAACCTGGCGGACTCTGGTCATTACCCCGCGATCGATATCGAGAAGTCCATCAGTCGGGTCATGCCCCGGGTGACCAGTCGTGAACACCAAGACCTGGCCCGCAAGATGAAGATGCTCTACAGCCGCTACATGCAGGGCCGCGAACTGATCTCCATGGGCGCCTATGTGCCGGGCGGCGACCCTGAGCTGGACCAGGCCGTCAAGCTCTGGCCCACCATGAAAAACTTTCTGCAGCAGTCTCCAGATGAGCGAGTGGGCCTGGAAGACACCCTGGCAGCCCTGTCGACCCTGATGGGAGGCAAGGCCGCATGAGCAAGGCCCTGCAGACCATGGCCCGGCTGGCCAAGGTCAAGCAAGATGTGGCCATGGCCAAGGCCAAACGACTGGCCAGTCAGGTGGCCAAGGCCAAAGACCTGCAGGATCAGGTCATCGGCTTTGCGGGCGAGTACGGCAATATGGCGATGGAGCAGGGTTTGTCTGGCACCAGCGTGGCCATGATGCAAGACGCCTTGGCCTTCCGAACCCGACTGCTCGATGGTGCAAGTGAGCAGGCACTTGCTTCTGCGGAACTCAACCGGCAACTCAAGCAGGCCAATGCCCTGGCCATGGCGGCCCGAATGAAGTCCAAGGGCTTGGACGACGCGGTGGCCCGTCGCAAGCAGGCAGCCCAACGGGAGCAGGAAGAATCCGAGGCCCAGGAAATCGAGGAGTCCATCAGTGCCCGCCTGACCCTGGCGGCCAACCGAAAGGTGAGAGTTGGCATAGAAGATGCTTAATGTCCCCTGCATCCCTTTTTTAAAGGCAAATGGACATGGCAATTCTGACTGGTTTACCTCCAAGCGCTCGTGCGAGCGCTGGCTCTAGCGGACAAAACGGCGCTGACGCGGGCATTGAGGCCCTGCTGGCGGGCCGAGCCTTGGCTGGCGAGGCTGGCAACGATTCTTCGGGTGCGGCCGGTGCCGACCCATTTTCGGCGGCCTTAAAGGTGGCCCTGTCCCGCGTGGGTGCTGGCCTTCAAGAAGAGCAACAGGCCCTGCTAGACGCCGCTGGACTGGCCAATCAAGGGCAGATCTTGCCGAACGGCCTGGTGATGGCCGCAGGACAAGAGGCAAATTTTGCAGTAACCACTCCCGCTGCCAATGCGCAATTGCAGGCCATCGACGCCGCATCGCAACTGGGTGCTGCAGCCGCTGGTCAAACCATCGATGCTGCCCTGGCTCAGCAGACGGCCGAACTCTCCGCCGATGCCGCCAGCCAATCCGCTTTGCTGGTCTCACAGGCCGCAGGGGATCAGCAGTTGCTGACCAACGCCTCGAGCCAAGAGTCTGACCTTCTAGCAGGCGCCACCACCTTGGTGGGGCCGGCCCTCCCTCAGTCGGCCAATGCGGCTCAGCTTACCCCTGAGCAGATCGCACAGGCACAGGCGGCTGCACAGCAGGCGCTGTCTCAGGCGAACGAATCTCAGGTCTCCGAGACCGACACCGCCGTGCTGGCCAACCAGCCCCTTCAGGCCAACGCCAATCCTGCAGGGGCCAATCAGGCCCAGCAGGCCGCAGCCACTGCCAATTCAATGGTAGGTCTGGTTCAGGCTGGCAATGGTCAGCAGACTGCCAACCAACAGGCGGCCAACGATGACCAACAACAGTCCGCAGCCGGCGATACCGCAGGCCTGCTCTCTGCCGTCATCGATGAATCCGCAAAGGACAGCGCCGAGCGCTTTAACCTGGTCATGGATGGCAAGCAGATTGGTGCGCCCGCCATGGCGGCCAATGCCAACACCCAATCCGCTCAGCTGGTCGGTCAGTTGTCTGCCAACGGGCAGGCTAATGTTCAGGCTCTGAACGCCGCCCAGACCCCTGCTGGGCAGGTCGTGACCGACCTGCAGACTGCTACCGAGTCCGCCAGTGCTCAAATGGCTGCTCGCACCGAATCCCGAGTCGAGGCCCTGCGGGCCTCTCTGGGCTCTGGCCCCATCAACATGGAAGTCCTCAAGCTGACCGGCGCTGGCGGTGGCCGTGCGGTGATCGAGGTGACCCCGCCCAACCAGGGCCCCATTCGCCTGGATCTTCAGCTCGATGGCAATGGCAAGGCCAACCTGGTGGTCGATGGTCTGACAGACAGCATGAAGGCACGGCTAGAGTCCTCGGCGGGCTTCTTGCGCCAAGACATGGCTGGCATGGGCCTTACCCTCAACCTGGAATTGCGCGAGCGCAACGATGGCCAGGCGGCCATGCAGTTTTCCCAGCAGTTTTCGTCAGGATCCAACCAGTCTGGCGGTTCTGGCTCCTCACGCACTGGCAATGGCCAGGGCCTAAATAACGTTGGAGTGGCCGGTCCAGTCGGATCTGGTCAGTCCTCCAACTCAACTGACAACGGCGTTAATCTGTACGCATAAACCCAAGGAGTAGATCGCATCATGGCTGACGAAAACGAAAACCAAGAGCAGGCGCTGGCGGCAGCGGCAGCGCCGGCAGCTGCTCCTGCGGCCGTCAACGAAGAGGCGGCAGCAGCGGCTGCTGCGGCCAAGAGCAAGAAAAAGAAGCTCATCATTTTTGGCGCCATTGGTGCCGTTGTGCTCATTGGTGCTGTCGTGGGCTACATGATGTATGCCAAGGGAGCCGCCGAAAAAGCAGCCAAACAGGCTGAACTCGAGCAGACGCCGGAGTACAAGCTCCAGCAGCAGCTCAAGTTCAAAAAAGAGAACAAGCCGCCCAGCTTTATCAAGATGGACGAGTTCACGGTCAACCTGCCAGGTCGCGGTGGTGAACACTACCTGCAGGCCAGTCTGGTGCTGCGCACGGCCGATGGCGCCACCGAGGGTCGCATCAAAGACTTTCTACCCATTGTTCGTGACCGTGTGATCCTGGTGTTGTCCTCCAGAACCATGCAGGAACTCTCTACGGTCGAGGGCAAGAACAACATGGCCCGCGAGATTGCCCTGGTGATCAACTCGATCATCGAGCCCCAGCTCACCGCCATTTTCATCCTGCAGCAGCAGCCAGGAACGGCCGACATGCAGAACCTGGAGCGGATTGGCGCCATGCCGCAGTCCACGACCGCGGGCGAGAGGCTCAGCCAGACAGCTGTTCAGGCCGCCGCTCAGTTCTGGAAGGTCAGTGAGATGGATCTGCCAGTCCAGCAGGTGCTGTTCGACAAATTCGTCATGCAGTAACGATCGATTCCAGACAAAGTCAGATAGAACCCAAGACCGTCATGGCTGAAAACGACAACAACGAGACGATGGACGAGACCCAGGGCGCTGGTGGGCCTTCGGGCGCCGATGATTCGGTGGCCTCCGTCCAAGCCGACGCCCCCGACACCTTCGATCCGCTTCGCAAGCGCGAGCAACGGGTTGAGCATCAGAAAAGCATGTTTGACAAGCTCTCGCGGCTGGTCAAGCGGCGCATGCCCACCCTGGAACTCATCCACGAGCGCTTTGCTCGAACGGTTCGTCTGACGCTCTTTAACATGATTCGCTCGCCGGTCGAGGTCCGTGTGCACATGCCCATGGTCAAGACCTACGCAGACTTTGTGAACGGCTTTCCTGAGCGCACCAACATCAACATCGTCAACATCCGCTCGCTGCGGGGTATTGGCTGCTGGTGTATTGCCCCGCAGGTGATTTACACCGCCATTGACAACATGTTTGGTGGCGAGGGTCGCATTACCCCGCGTTCGAGCATCAAGGAGTACACGGCCACCGAGCTGCGCATCGTGCGTCGAATCATGGACGGCCTGCTCAACGAATACGAGAAAGCCTGGAAGAGCGTCTACGAACTCAAGTTCGACTTCATGCGCCAGGAGACCAATTTCACCTTTGCCAAGATCACCAGCCCAGAAGAAATGGTCATGCATGCCAAGTTCACCATTGACATCAATGGTCGCGAGGGCGATGTGGACCTGTGTATTCCGTTTTGGGTGCTAGAGCCACTCAAGACCCTGCTCTACGAGAACATGCAGAGCTTTAACTCCGAGCCCGACGAGGCCTGGGTGGAAAAGTTGCACAACGAGGTTCAGTCGGCCCACGTTCAGGCGGTGGCGGTCCTGGCTCGCAAGGAAATGGCCCTGGGCGATGTCTTGAGCATGTCGGTCGGTGAAATCATCCCAATTGAGATCAACGACCCGATCACCGTCTACGTCGATGGCCTACCCATGATTCGCGGCAAGTACGGCGTCAAGAACGGCCGATACTCGGTCAAGATCGACAGCATCAAACACCCGGTGGAATACATGAAGATGCCGCTGCAGCATGGCCGATTGGGGCCCAGCATGATGCGCAGTGAAGAGCGCGGCGAGATGTATGCCACCGCAGACACTCGGGCGGGTGAGACCCTCGAGGCCGCTTTTAAACAAGAAAGCCCGACGGCGGGCTAGTGAAATGAATGTGAAAGGAGCCTGTCATGGCTGAGAACGAAACCCCGGGTGGCTCGCTGGCTGCTGGCCTGCGCGAGCGCGACACCCAGATCAAACCGGCGCCCTATGCCAACCTGGACGACGATCCGAGCGCCAATGGCGGCAGTGCGGCCCTGAACGACATTGACCTGGTGGTCGATGTGCCCGTCCAGGTCACCGTTGAACTGGGTCGCGCCAAGATGCAGATTCGCAACCTGCTCAACCTGTCCTATGGTTCGGTCATTGAACTTGATATGCTTGCGGGTGATCCGCTAGAAGTGATGGTCAATGGCTGTCTGGTCGCCCAGGGCGAAGTCGTGATTGTGAACGACCGCTATGGCATTCGACTCACCGACATCGTCACCCCAGCGGAGCGGCTGCGCAAAATTAATCGCTAATTCCTAGAAAGGGGGCTGTTCTTGCAAAAACACTCTGCAAAGGCGGCCCTTTCTCTTTTAGGCGGCCTGGTTTGTCAGGCCGCTCTCACAACCCAAGCCCTGGCCCAGCAGGCTGCTGGCGTGGCCGCGGGCTCCACACCCTTTCAGGCCGCGGCCCCCGTGGCCAGCAGCAGTTCGGCTGGCAGCATGATCTGGTTTAGCGCCGTCACCCTGGCCCTGTTGTCTGGCCTGGTGGTTCTGGTGGCCTGGCTGCTTCGCAAGAACTTTGGCGCCAACGCAGGCCCCAGTTCTGGCATTCGGATCATGAGCAGCCAGTCGGTAGGCCCCCGTGAACGACTCCTGGTGGTCCGAGTCGGCAACCGCGGCTTTCTGGTGGGCCACACGCCCACTCAGGTCAACCTGGTCGCCGAGCTAGACCCCGAAGACTTGGCCGCCATTCCCCAGCAGGCCTCCCCCATTGAATTCTCAGCCAGCTTTGGACGTCAGCTGGCCCAACTCTTTTCCAGAAAGCGCTAGGCCCATGCGCAAGTCGACCAAATGGTGTTTAGGCAGTCTGTTGGCGGCGGGGCTCATGGGTGGTTCGGCCATTGCGGTGGCCCAGACCCTGCCCCTGGTCAGCGTTCAGGGCAACACTTACTCGGTGCCGGTCCAGACGCTCATTGTGCTCACCGCGCTCAGCTTTATTCCGGCAGCGCTCATGCTCATGACCAGCTTTACCCGGATTCTGATTGTCTTCTCGCTGCTGCGGCAGGCCCTGGGCCTGACCACCATGCCGCCCAACCTGGTGCTGGTGGGGCTGTCTTTGTTTCTGACGCTCTTCATCATGAAGCCGGTCTTTGATCAGATCTACGACCAGGCTTATGTGCCCTACACCCAGAAGAAACTCAACTTTGATCAGGCCATTGAGGTCGGCAGCAAGCCGCTCAAGGCCTTCATGCTGCGCAATACCCGTGAGGATGACCTGGCCCTGTTTGCCCGCATGCACGGCAAGCCCATTGAGACCCGCGAGCAGGTGCCCATGACGGTGCTCATCCCGGCCTTTGCAATCAGTGAGATCAAGACCGGCTTTATTGTGGGCTTCATGATTTTTCTGCCTTTTCTGGCCATTGACTTTGCGGTGGCCAGCATCCTGACCTCTCTGGGCATGGTGATGGTCTCGCCCATGATGTTCTCGCTGCCGCTCAAGCTGCTGATCTTTGTCATGGCCGATGGCTGGGGCTTGTTGGCGGCCTCGCTGGTGCAGAGCTACGCGGCGGTGGGGAGCTAAGCCATGATGGACTCTAGCCTGGTCATTGAGCTGGTCTTTCAGGCCCTGCGAATGGCTCTGGTCTTAAGTGGCCCCATTCTGCTGGGCTTGCTGATCGTGGGCCTGCTGATTGGTATTGTTCAGGCCGCCACCCAGCTCAACGAGACCACCATTGCCTTTGTGCCCAAGGTGATTGTCTTGGTGGTGATCATCCTGCTCGCCGGCCCCGTCATGCTCACGCTCTTTACCGATTACCTGCGTGAGTTGATTCTGCGCATTCCCAGCATCACCCTGTAAAGGCTGGTCATGATCAGCCTGACCGAGGCCCAGATCTTTGCGGCAGCCACCAGCTTCATGCTGGTCTCGGTCCGATTGTTTGGCGTCTTTCTGGCTGCCCCGTTCTTTGGTTTTCGAGCCTTCCCCATGCAGATCCGGGTCTCGCTGACCCTGTTTCTGGCCCTGCTGCTGTTCCCCAACCTGACCGAGCAGGCCAAGTCTTTTGCTCTGACTCCTCCCACCTTTTTTGCAGTAGCAATGGAGCTCTTGATAGGACTGTTCATTGGGTTTGTGGTTCGGGTGGGGATGATGGCCATCGAGTTGGCGGCCGAGGTCTTGTCGGTGCAGACCGGCTTAAGCTTTGCCACCAGCTATGTGCGAGACCCCAACATCGCCTCGGGCCTGGTGGGGGAGTTCCTGGGGCTCACCTCCATTGCCCTGATGTTTGCCATGAACCTGCACCTGGTCATGCTGGACTTTGTCATGGCCAGCTTCAAGACCCTGCCCTTTGGCGTCTGGCCGGGTGGCTGGAATCTGCAGGAGGTGGTGCGCCTGCTGAGTTTCTCGTTTGGGCTGGGCATGGTCTTGGCCTTGCCCACCATCGTGGTCTACACCCTGTTCTACATCATTCAGGCCATCCTGGCCCGCACCAGCCCACAGTTCAACCTGTTTGCGGTGGGCTTTGCCATCACGGTGCCCCTGGCCTTTGTGGTCCTGATGATCATCCTGCCCGACCTGCCGGCTTTTGTGCAGCGCGCACTGGAGCCGGCCTACGGCACGGTTCGCATGGGGTTGGGCCAGTAAGGGCCTTGGTGCCAGGCCCCATGTAACGGCCCCACCGCAGGGCCCCACCGCAGGGCCGGCTAAACCGAGGATCCTGAATCGCCGTAACAAGGTCACCGAAAACGTTTGTACCGACGACTGTAAGACTGAGGGCTAAGATGCAAAACCAAGCAAAACGACCGTTCGTTCGACCACTGGCAGCCATGCTGGCCCTGACCCTGGCTGGCGGCCTGTTCTCGGCCCGAGCTGTATCGGCTGGTGCCCCGCCGGCCGCACCCGCCGCCCCACACAGCACCGTCGCCCCAGTCGCTGCCCCCGCCATGCCCAAGGCTGCGCCAGTTGCACCGGCCGCACCTGCCGCTGCTCCCGCACCTGCACCGGGCCCAGTTGCCGTGCCCGCTGGTGATCCCAACGAGGCCATTCGCAAGGCCATTGCCGAGCGCATTGCCGGCAAGGGCGAGGTCGTCCTGAAATCCACCGGTGTGGCGCCAGCTGCCAATGCCGCCAAGCGCCCGGCCCCCAAGAAGCACACCGTGCATTGGGCCTACGAAGGCGAGGGTGGACCTCACAACTGGGGCAAGCTCAGCAAACAGTATCTGGCCTGCTCCAATGGCAAGAGCCAATCCCCGATCGCGGTCGAGGCAGATTCTCTGCTGAAGCTCGACCTGCCAGCCATTGAGTTTGACTACCGTGATTCCCGTTTTTCGATCGTCGACAACGGCCACACCGTTGAGGTGAAGTACCTCGAGGGTGGTGCCATGACCATTCTGGGTCAGCGCTACGAGCTGGTTCAGTTCCACTTCCATCGCCCCGCAGAGGAGGTCGTCAATGGCAAGCGCTACGACATGGTGGCCCACCTGGTCCATAAGAACAGCAAGGGTCAGCTGGCGGTGGTCGCAGTCCTGCTCACCCTGGGCGAGGAAAACCGCTTTATCCAGACGCTCTGGAACCACATGCCCATCGAGAAGAAAAAGCCCATCGAGCCTCCCACGGCCAAAGTCGACCTGGCCAAGTTTCTGCCGGCCAACAAGGCTTACTTCCACTACATGGGTTCGCTGACCACGCCACCTTGTACCGAGGGTGTGGCCTGGTATGTGATGCAGTCGCCTGTTGAAGTCTCCGCTGGCCAGGTTGAGGTCTTCTCCAAGATGTACGCCAACAATGCCCGTCCGACCCAGCGCACGAATGGTCGTCTGGTGAAGGCCAGCCGGGCCCCCGCCGATGGCGGTGTCGCCTCTGCTCCCGCTCCCGCGATGACCTCCATGCCCCGAATCCCCCGGGCCGGCGGCCAGTAAGCGGCCAGAATCAGATCGCCTAAGAACAAGGGGCAGGCTTTACCGCCAGCCCCTTTTTCACTGCGGCAAGAACTGCCGAGGCCCTAAACTTTTTGATTGGGGTCATTCGGGCAGGTCGGTTCGATAGAACTTAAGTTGTTGTTTCCAATGGATTTTATCCATTTGGCATAGGCCTTGCTTTATATGAGCCGAACCCCATGGTGGGGTGTGGAGCTCAGAAGTGAAGCTAGTCCCGCAATACGATTCTCTGGCATTTGGTGAAGCCGCCCTGAAGGCGCGGTCTTACCGTCAAGAGATTTTGGCCTCGAACATGGCCAATGCGGACACGCCCAACTACAAAGCCCGCGACGTTGATTTCGGACAGGTGCTCAAAGCGCGTCTGTCGGGTCAAGAGCAAACGATTTCATCGCTGGCCATGGAGGCCACCAACGCTGGGCATATCGTGATGCCCGTTCGCAAAGAGCAGCCCGGCGTTCTCTACCGCACACCGCTGCAGCCCTCGCTCGACGGCAACACCGTCGATGCCGACACCGAGCGCAGCCACTTCGCCCAAAACGCCATGATGATGCAGGCCGCCATTGAGTTCTTTGGTGGCTCGATCAAGTCGCGCATGTCCGCCATTACAGGTCAGCCGGGGTAATCCATGAGTCTCGTTCGGTCCTTTGAGATTGGTTCGACTGCGCTGGTAGCCCAGTCGCTGCGTCTAAACACCACGGCCTCGAACATTGCCAACGCCGAGACCACCGAAGGTCCCGATGGCCGGCCCTACCGCTCGCGCCAGGTTGAATTCAGAACCGTGCCTTTTGCAGATGCGCCGGGCCAGGGTGTCCAGGTCGCCAACATCATCGAGAGCGATGCGCCCTTTCGCATGGAGTTCAAGCCCGGCCATCCAAAGGCCAACGAGGCTGGCTTTGTCGAGATGCCCAACGTGAACCCGGTTGAGGAGATGGTCAACATGATCTCGGCCTCGCGCTCCTACCAGATGAACATCGAAATGATGAACACCACGCGAATCCTGATGCTTCGCACGCTCAACCTCGGCAAGAACTAAGCCCTAGGACCTGACTAAATGGCCACGACACTCGAATCCCTAAACCTTCCCGGCCTGACGTTCTACAGTGGCAACGCCACTGGCACGTCGGGCAATGCCGTTGATGCGACCTCGACGTCAGATCTGCAGAGCAACTTCCTGCGCATGCTGACCGTCCAG